>CAYHNM010000181.1:0-4101 GCA_964357985.1 uncultured Nitrospira sp.
GTTTTCAGAATGGCGATGGTTGCCAGCTTTTCACGCAGGAAGGCGCGCACGGATGTGGCGACGCCTATGCCGCCGACAAACAGGGCGGTCAGTCCGATGAGCCCGAGATACCGTGTCAATTGTTCCAGAAACTGCTTCAGTTGGGGTTGTGCGTCCCGATAGGTCGATACGCGCGCGGAGTCCGCTGCCAGGCGGTTTCGCAATTCGTACAAGAGCGGCTCAATCTTGGTGGCGGCCGGGGTTTTTAACAGATAGCGTTCGCGCACACGACTGCCGAGTTTCACCAGCTCTGTGGCATTGAGTCCATCCTGGGCAATCAACACGCGAGGGCCCAAGCTGAATGCATTCGCCATGCGGTCCGGCTCGGTGCGCACAATTCCGGTAATACGGAAGGTGGCCTGGCCGATGGTGAGTGATTGGCCAAGCGTCAACCCCATTCGAATGAGTAGCGACTCCTGAACAACTGCGCCCCAGCAGGGCTCTCCCGGGCAGCCGGCCGACTGGAGTTGCAGCAGTTCCCACAGCGGGCGATCCGGTTCCAGGCGAAGGGCCCCGTAAAATGGATAGAGCGAGTCCACCGCCTTGAGTTCGACGATTTGTGACGATTGGCCGGGGGACCGGGTTCCGGGAACGTGAGCGGCCATGCCGATCAACTCGCTCACATGAGTCAGCGCAATCTGTCGATCTGTCAGCGAAGTGAGAACTGTGAGGCCCGGTTGACTCACCTGGCGGGAGAGGCGAACTTCAAGATCCCCGCCGAGTAAGCCCCGCGCTTCCTTCGTGACGGCCTGTTCGAGGTGGGCGGAAAACAGTGAGACTCCCACAAGGGCGCCCACTCCCACCGCGATGCTGGTGAGAAAATAGAAAAAGTGCCGCCAGGCCGTGCGAGTTTCCCGCCACGCCATTTTTATGATGAAGGTGTTCACGTAAGGGGGGCCGTCAATTGGTCGGACTCGATGCGGCCATCGCGCAGCGCGACGACTCGTTGCATTCGACCGGCCAGGTCTTGGTCGTGAGTGACGAGGACCAGGGTGGTGCCAAAGTCTCGATGCATGGCCAGGAGGAGGTTGATCACCTGTACTCCTGTCGCACTATCTAAATTGCCGGTCGGTTCATCGGCAAATAAGAATGGTGGGCGGCAGGCAAAGGCCCGGGCGACAGCCACGCGCTGCTGCTCTCCGCCGGACAGCTGCACGGGATAATGATCGAGGCGGTCGGCCAGTCCTACGGAGGCCAATAATTCCGCCGCACACACAGCACTTCCCCGCTCGCCGCTCAGTTCGAGGGGAACGGTGACATTCTCCAGGGCGGTGAGTGTGGGAATGAGATGGAACGATTGAAAGATGTAGCCGATCTTCGCGCGTCTGAACCTGGCCAGGGCGCTTTCGGACATCGTCGTCAACTCTGTCCCATCCAACATGATCGACCCTGTAGTCGGGCGATCGAGCCCGGCCATCAATCCGAGGAGCGTCGATTTCCCGCTTCCTGATGGTCCGACAATCGCGACCATTTGTTTGTCCGGAATCTCCAACGAGATATTGTCCAGAATGGGAACCGCTCGTCCTCCGGCTACCAGACTCATTGAAAGTTGGGTGATGCGAATCATGTGCCGCTGGTTTCCTTCCTCATCTCGGGGCAGACAACAAGGTGGTATTATACTGTACGAATATGGAACGCCGGTCGAAATTACAAACGCTTGGAATAGGTGCGTATGCTGGATGGCTCCTGTTGACCGGACTTTCAGGTGTGCTCCCTCTCGCTCTGGCTGCGGGGCCGGCATCGGTCGATGATCGACCCAGGATCGTGGCGTTTGGGGACAGTCTGACTGCCGGACTCGGCGTTGCTGCTGATGAGACCTATCCGGCAGAGTTGCAGCGGCGATTGGATATGCTCGGGCTGCGATATCGGGTCATCAACGCTGGGGTGAGCGGAGAGACAAGCGCGGGTGGTCTGCGCCGTGTGCCATGGATCTTGCGGAGCAAGCCCGAAATCGTGATCCTTGAACTGGGAGCCAATGACGGTTTGAGAGGACTGCGAGTGGAGGAGACGAAAGCCAATCTTGAGCACATCATTCAGCAGCTGCAGCAATCCGGCACGCACGTGGTTCTGGCCGGCATGAAGCTCCCGCCCAATTACGGCAACGATTACCTTTCAGCATTTGAACGCCTGTATCCTGACCTGGCGACGCGCTACCGCTTGCCGCTCATCCCATTTTTCCTTGAAGGAGTGGCGGCCTCCAATACGTTAAACCAGGCCGATGGCATCCACCCGACAGCCCGGGGCTATCGCGCGATTGTGGAAATGATGCTTGGAAGGTTGCAGCCAGTTCTGAGGGATAGGGAGAGGATGCACGATGGGGCGAAAAAATAAACTCCTACCTCGCCGATTTCTCAGCCAGGCAGGAGTCTGTTGTCAACTGGCACTAGGGAGAGGCTACGACTTCTTCAGGAATGTGTCGTACACGCCGTACGCCAGAATTCCTCCGATCATGACATAGTACAAACCGGTGATGCCGCTGTAATCTGGGGGGCCGTCACCATGCGCCTCATTCGCCAGAACCTGCGGAGCGACTGTTAGTACGACCGCAAGAGCCATGCTTCCCGTTTCCAGTAATCTCTTCATCATGACCATTCCTCCCTCAAGGGTATATCGAAAATGAGGAGCGCATTTTACAAAAAGTGCATGGCGCTGCGCAAGATCCTTGCGCATAAACTTAGGTGGGGGATGATCGGCGGCTTGTACGAGCGACGTTACCGTGGAGTAGATTGTTTAGCGATGGAGTTGAGGGCTTCAGCGACTTGTTTGCAAGAACCGGCCATTCGATCGAGCTGGGTTCCCTTACTGACAAAATCCTGAGCCATCGACTTCAGCTGACTGTCATAGCGGCTGACTTCTCCTGAAAGTTCAGCGACTTTGCTCAAGACGACTTTGTAGGTCGCGATTTCTTGCTGGAGCGCTTGTGTGGTTGCCTGAGCAGTCTTCGCTTCCGCAGTAGAAGCCTGGAGTTGCTGACTTAATCGGGCAACATAGGCCTCTCGATCCCGCATGTCAGATTCCAGCTTCAACTGGACCTCTTCGCTATCCCGGCGGCGATCCTCCAGATTACGGATGGTCTGGATCCAGTTCGAAACTTCCCCTGGAGCGATTTGGGGAGGTAGCGGCATCGATTGGACCTGCTCAATGGCTTTGATGGCAGGTTGCAGCCACTCCACAAACACCATGACCTCACTGAGTTTGACGTCGGTGGAGGAACTTTGGCCCATAGTCGGTGTCCCGTTTCCATTACTCGGAGGTTCAGGTTGCGTGGCTGCATTGACGTCTCGTGGAATGTCTTTGGTCTTCCGGGATTGCCGCGGTTGGGACCACCGATGGTATTCGAGCAAGACCGCGATACAGTGGCGGCAAATCGGTTCTTCGGGAAGGGTACAGGAACATTTTGAAATGAGGTGCCCGTCTTTCAACCGGATGGTTTGTTCATAGAGCCCTGAGTTTCCAATGACCGCAGCAGAAATTTGCGCGTCGTCGGCTTCCACTATGCGAACCCGATTCTCGGACAAGTATTGATGGCCGATCTGGAAGGCGGAAATCTCGACCACCGCCTTGATCATCTGGGGGTCCAGAAGACCGAGTCGGTCGGCGCTACAGGGAATCTTGTTTCGCATGGTTGTCATGGAGTGTGATCCTCGATGTGGAAGTAGTCTGCCTCTCTGGTTCGACACTGTCAAGCCGTGAGCTCTTCTGCTCGCGGGCCGTGAGTTCTAGTCGGGGCGGATCCTACCGGCAGCGCTGCGGCGGGCCCTGCTGGCTCATAGGGGTGAGCCATACATAATCTGCGATGCCGTCGTGTACGAGATCTTGGATGTCCTCAATGCGTGTGTGATCAAAGGAGGCAAGGTACACCGTTGCTTGGGCGACTTGCCCGTCCATGCGACGGGCGACACGCTTCGGGATCGGCAGATTGAATTGAATATGTCCGCCACCCGTGTAGCTGAGAATGAAGGTATGGTCCTGCGGTCTTTGACGGGCGGTGAGAAGGGCCGCCGTCACCGTTTTGGCCATGCCTTCGTCGCGCACCATAGAAGCTTCGTACATCCTGACATA
>CAYHNM010000182.1:0-4083 GCA_964357985.1 uncultured Nitrospira sp.
CATCCTTCCGTCGAGCGATCAGTTCAAACGACGGCGCCCAGACCAGACGGCCGGCGCTCAGCCGATAGGCCAGCGCTGCCACCATCGACAGCCCGCTGCCGGCCAGTCTCCATTTCAATCGGCGCCCCCAGGAATTGGCGCTCGTGACCGGGCCCAGGCTCGGAGCAGAATTGCGCAGGGAAAGCACCTCGAAACCGCTGGTCTCCATGAGCGTCCGCAGCGCGTTCGGCGAATAACTGAACAAGTGTAAGGCCTGGTCATACTGGGATCCGCACCAGCGAACAGGCGCTCTCATTCGCTGATGAAACAGTCCGTTTGAGACTCGAACTGCAATAATCCCTTGAGGTTTCACCTGAAGCGCCATGGCTCTGACGATCGCCGCCGGATCCGTCACCGTTTCCAAGACATTCACCAGCGTCACCACATCGAACTGGCCGACGGACGATTGGCCGAGCTCTGCCGGAGAAAATACCGTACAGCCCTTCGCTCTCGCTCGCGCGGCTGCTCCTTGAGACACTTCGACACCGACACAGGTCCATCCGGCCTCGCGACAGAGCATCATGAACGCCCCATCTCCGCAGCCGATATCGAGCAGCCGTCCCGGCGGTCTTTGCCAATCCAACACATGCGCCAGGACGCCGGCAAACACAGGCTGTCGATCCGCTGAACTTTCCGCGGCGCCGTAGGATCCGTCGTAACTCTCCCGATAATATTCCTCCACTTTGGTGGAAGAGGGACGAGGGCTCAGGAAGACCAGCCCGCACATCGGACAAACCACATACCGTCTCGTCGGCGTATGAAAGACCTCGGACGGACGTCCGCTTCCCCCGCAGGGGCACGCAACAGTTTCCATCTCAAGCGGTGTCGCGAGACTCATGCGACCTTCCTGCTCCATGAGGGCGCGTCGAATCCTTCTGTCCGTAGCGCCACATCAAAAACCGCCACCGTCTTCTCGACCATCCGATCGACCGTGAATTGCGCCTGCACCACAGCACGCCCGGCATTCCCCAACTGCATCGCCCGCTCGGGATGATCCAATAGAGATTGAATCGCACCGGCCAACCCTGCGATATCATGGGCCTTCACCAGGAGACCGGTCTTCATGTGTTCGATCACTTCAGGCACCCCGTTCACGCGGGTCGCAATCACCGGCTTTCCCATAGCCAGCGCTTCGAGAATGACAAACGGAAACCCCTCAGAATGCGAGGGCAGCACGACCACATCCGCCGCTGCATAGAACTCCATCACATCGTCGCGAAATCCGACAAACCGGCACATCGACGTCAAGCCCCGGGCAGCGGCCAGTTCCTCCAGCGGCTGCCTCAATTCACCGTCACCCACGCATACACATTGCAGTTGCGGCCATCGATCCCGCAGCAGAACCAGCGCTTCAATCAAGTCACAATGCCCTTTGGGTTGGGTCAGTCGAGCCACCATGACCAGCAGTGGACCATCGGTGAGGCCGAATTCACGTCGCACTTTGGTTCGATCGACCGGTTTCTGAAACGACCGTCGGTCGACGCCATTGTGGACCGTCTCCGCCAGACCGGCAGCCGCCGGATCGTCTTGGATCACATCGCGCCGGACAGCGTCAGACACACAGATAATTCGCGCTGCCCACGGCCGGGTCACCCGGAGTGCGGCGGAATAGATCCAGCATTTCAATCGGCTCACCCCATAGTCGGCGATCGAATTGTGAACCGTGGAGATCACCACCGGTACCCCAGCCAGCCACCCGGCCACGCGTCCATAAAAATTCGCCCGGGCGCCGTGCGTTTGCAGAATAGTCACATTCTCTTGAGAGAGTACGTGCACTAGCCGCATAAGGGCAAAGGGGTTCAAGAGAGGCTCCAAATGTACCATCCGCACATCCACCCCACGGCCCTGCATGCGACCGACGAACGAGCCCGGCTCCGGGCAAATCAGAATCGGCCGGAAGCGCGACGGGTCCAGATGCCCGCAGAGCAATTCCAGATAGCGTTCACCGCCGCCATAGGAGGCCGACCCGGCTAGTTCTGCGACCACGATCCGTTTCATCGCTTCCGTCCCACGATCAAGAGACTCCCCCGTAAATGCGGAACGGCATAGAACGGCCACTTGGCCCAATCGATCGCCTGTTGCTGCGCCGTCAGCCGGCAATCCTGTGTATCCTCGCCCAGGAAATGGCGTGATTCGGCAATCTCAAACCCGGAACTCCTGAGCATGTCAGCCAGCTCATGCATCGCGTATTCGCGGGCATGAGGACGCCATTCATCATCCGAGTTGTCATAGCCTGGAGGAGCCAAGCGATCATTGAGCGTCCGGCCGACCAATAGCTTCATCACGTTGCCTATACGCGTCACATTCGGCGTCGTGATGACGATGGAGCCGCCTGGCTGCAGAATGCGATGGGCTTCCGCCAGCAGATGAAAGGGCGAGGTCAGGTGCTCGATGATCTCCAGCGCGAACACCAGCCTGGCAGTCCCCTCTCCCATCGGCACGGCGGTCGGATAGCCCTTCAGCTCAAACTGTTTGGCAGCCGGATCCAGATTCACTGTCAGAATGTCCACATCCACATCCTGCTTCATCAACTCCACGAATTCCGAACTGGCCATGAGGCCGGCCCCCACGAGCCGGGCCGATCTCGTCGGTTCGGTCAGGCGCAAAAGCCTCAAGAGGCTGCCGGGATACGGGCCGAAATCCACGATGGCCTGCGGTCCCTGCGGCAACCAGCGAAGTCCGCTCCGCAACGCGACGTACAATCGATCCCGACACTTCAACGCATGATGCATCGGCGTGGTAAACCGAGGATCCTCGCTCCCGAACACCTCATAGCGTGAGGGACGAAACTCCCGCATCACGCAATCGAATCCTGATCTGGTCAATTCATAACTCATCGAGTCAGGATCTCCGGCCGATCAGAAGCAACGTATCGCACAACCAGGTAAAACCTAAGGCAGCCAAGGATTCATAGCGCTGGCGCAATCCTGTCGTGGTCACAATCTCAAATCCTTCACGAACCACGAGCGCGCTCAGCAAAGCTGCGTTGAAGGAATGGAGGTGGCGCGCATCAGCCGTCACAGATGGCACGCCTCCCTGCAGCGCCTCTAAGCGAAAGCGCCAGAAGGCAACATTCGGCACCGTGATCAAGACATGCCCGCCGGGCTTGATGACCCGGTGAAATTCCGCGACTGCACGCCCCGGGTCAATCAAATGCTCAATCAGCTCGCTGGCGACCACCAGATCGAGACTGCCGTCCGGCTCCGGCAGACGATCGACATTGAGATCCACCGCATACCGGTGATCCAACCCTTCGGCACGATTGAGCGCCGCGACCGACAGATCACACCCATGCACAGCAACGCGAGGCAACACCTGCTTGATCTCCCTGGCCAGCCGGCCATCGCCACAACCCACATCCAGCATGCGCTCAGGCGCAAGCGCGGCCACCCTCCGGCTGATCTGGCCGTACCGCCGGACTCCCTCGAATGCGCCGGCTGCAGCCTTCCAGCCGTTCCATTCGAGGTCATATTGTTCACGTTGGCTCATAGTCTGTGGCATCGCTCGTTATCCTCGTAGGCCTGCCGGAGACATGATTGTGTGATCAGCCTCGTCATGCCCCAACCAGACTCGTCGCAAAGTTGTCCGCATCGTCTCAATCTGCTGTCGCCGATCGGAGGCATGCGAGCAGGCAGTTACAATCAACTTACGCATCACTCCCAGGGCGATCCAGCCCTTCATCAGAAACCGTCGAGGTTGCGCAAAGTGCTTTTCCACATAGCGGATGCGACTGAGTTCCCATTGCTTATTGAGACCATTGCGGTTCGTGCGGCTGCTCCGTCCGAGCAGATGCACCACCTCACCCTCCGCCACATGCCGGACACGATAGCCCAGCTGCTGAACGCGACGACAAAGATCGACATCTTCGAAATACATGAAGAACCGTTCATCCAGTCCACCCAGCCGATCGAACAACGCTTTGCGGATCATGAGGCAGGCGCCGTTGGCCCACTCGACGTCCTGCGACTGGGTAAAATCCGTCGGCGGCATAGTCCCGACCAGCCGCCTGACGACCGTGGGCAACGCCTCTGCATAGCGCACGTG
>CAYHNM010000183.1:0-4082 GCA_964357985.1 uncultured Nitrospira sp.
CTATTCAGACGAGTTGACAAAGAAAGATTTGGAAATCGCCGCCGATACGGCCCGCTATATTGCCAATTCTCCCAAAGGTGATCGCAGCTTGCCTGTGCCGACACAGCGACGGCCGACGCAGGACCTCTATCCCGTCGAACGGGCGAAGGCCGAGGTGGCGACGGCGGACCGAGTGGCCCTGCTCAATGCGATTGATGCCGAGGCGCGGCGCTACGACCCGCGGATCAAAAATGTGCTGGCTTCCTTTAATACGGAATATAAAGTGGTGGCTGTGGCGACATCCGATGGCACGTTGATCGGAGATGTGCAGCCGTTGTCCCGTCTTCAGGTCACCTGTATCGCTGAAGAAAACGGCAATCGGCAGGTAGGATCCTTCGGCGGGGGCGGGCGGGTCGGATTTGAGTTCTATCAGGAAGAAAGTCGGTATTTGGGATATGCCCGGGAGGCGGCTCGCGAGGCGATTCTGAACCTCTCTGCGGTGGATGCGCCGGCAGGAGTGATGCCGGTGGTGCTTGGAGGAGGATGGCCGGGCATTTTGCTGCATGAGGCGATCGGCCACGGACTCGAATCTGATTTCAATCGGAAGAAGACCTCGGCTTTTTCCAATTTGATCGGCAAGCGCGTCGCGTCCGACGTCTGCACCATTGTGGATGATGGGACGCTTCCGTTTCGTCGCGGCTCCCTTAATATGGATGATGAAGGGACGCCCACCGGACGCACGGTGTTGATCGAGAAGGGGATTCTTCGCGGCTATATCACCGACAAGCTGAACGCGCGGCTGATGGGCATTCCGTTGACCGGCAACGGACGGCGGGAAAGCTACCAAAGCATCGTGCTTCCTCGCATGACGAATACCTTCATGTTGGCCGGTGAATCGGATCCGGACGACATCCTGAAGTCGGTCAAGCGCGGGTTGTATGCCGTGTCCTTCGGCGGTGGACAGGTGGATATCACCAGCGGGAAGTTTGTGTTCTCGGCGAGCGAAGCCTATTTGATTGAGGATGGGAAAATCACCAGGCCGGTCAAAGGGGCGACGCTGATCGGCAACGGTCCGGAAATTCTGACGAAGGTTTCGATGGTCGGGCATGATTTGAAGTTGGATAATGGGATCGGGACTTGCGGGAAGGACGGCCAGTCTGTGCCGGTTGGAGTGGGATTGCCGACCCTGAAAATCGATGAAATCACCGTTGGTGGGACACAGCGATCATGAGTAACCTGCCTCAACAGACCAACGGGTATGCGCAATTGGCTGCGGACGTGCTCGCCCGGGCAAAACAGTGCGGCGCGACGGAGGCCGACATTGTGGTTGCAGACGGGGAAACGTTTTCCGTTCAGGTGCGCGTCGGCGTGGTGGATCGCTTGAGCAAGGCTCGCGAGAAGCGGCTGGGGCTGCGGGTGTTTGTCGGGAAGCGGTCCGCAACGACTTCGACCTCTGACTTTTCTGTCGACTCATTGCATCGGCTGGTCGATGAGACCTGCACGCTGGCAAAGGCGGTGGTGCCGGATGAGGTGTCGGGGCTGCCCGAGGCGTCGCAGATGGCGGCCGACTGGCCGGACCTGGACCTCTATGACAGCACCAAGCTCGGGACCGATCAGCAGATCGATCTAGCGAAGCGGGCGGAGTCGGCGGCCTTGTCGGCGGACCCTCGTATGACGAACTCGGAGGGGGGCGAGTTTGACTCGTCGTCCGGCCGAGTTGTCTTGGCCAACAGCCATGGATTTGTCGGTGAGTACCGCAGCTCGAGTTTTTCTATCTCGGTCTCTCCCATTGCCACGGACGCCGCAACCGGCGGGATGCAGCGGGATGCGTGGTATGAAGTGCAGCGCAAGTTTAGCCTGATGGCGTCCCCTGAGTCGATCGGCCAAGAAGCCGCTCGACGCACATTACGCCGTCTTGGCGGGCGCAAGGTGTCCACGAAGCGGGTGCCGGTGATTTTCGATCAGGATGCCGCCGGAAGTCTCCTCGGCAATCTCTGTAGCGCGATTTCAGGCTACTCGCTCTACAAGCGAGCCTCATTTCTTCTCGATCAACTCGGCAATCGCATCGCGTCAGAACATCTGACGATCTATGATGACGGGCGTATGGAGGGCGGGCTTGGCTCCCGCCCGTTTGACGGCGAGGGATTGGCTACGCGCAAGAATACGATCGTCGAGCGTGGTGTTCTGAAAAGCTATTTGCTCGATTCCTATTCCGGTAAGAAGTTGGGTATGTCGTCGACCGGGAATGCGTCGCGGAGTGTGGGGGAGAGTCCATCGGTTGGACCCACGAATTTCTATCTGGTTCCCGGTACGAAGACGCTGCAGGAGATGATCGGGTCGGTCAAGGAGGGGCTGTACGTGACCGAGCTGATCGGGTTCGGGATCAATATGGTGACCGGGGACTACTCCCGCGGTGCCTGTGGCTTTTGGATCGAGAACGGAGAACTCGCGTATCCCGTCGAAGAGATTACGATCGCCGGCAATCTGAAACAGATGTTCACCGATATTGAAACGGTAGGAAGCGACCTGGTGTTTCGCAGCCGGATTGCGAGTCCGAGCCTGAAATTAGGCGAGTTGATGGTGGCGGGAAACTAGCAGGATGCTGAAAAAGTCCGCCAGCGGCGTTCCCTGCCTTCGCCGAAGCGCTTCGCGCAGGCAGGTCGCTTCGCGAAGAGACTCAACGTACCGCCGCGTACGCCTCGCTTCTTCGCTCGCTGCGGCCTGGCTGGACGGCCTTTTTGAGCATCCTGATGGTATGTAGGTCGATGAGGAGGGGGCAGACCATGCGATCTCTGGCACGGGGCCTGATGGTTCTGGCTGCACTGACATTTTCCGGTGCGGGCTTTGCCGCAGAATTTTCGCTGACAAGTCCGACGATCAAGGATCACAGCACGATCGGCAATGACCATGTGTTTAACGGATTTGGTTGCACCGGGCAGAATGTTTCGCCGCAACTGCAGTGGGAGCATGCCCCCAAGGACACCAAGAGCTTTGCTCTCACCGTGTATGATCCTGACGCACCGACCGGCAGCGGCTGGTGGCATTGGGTCATTTTCAACATGGCCCCCACCGTGACCTCGCTGCCGGCAGGGGCCGGCAAGCCGGATAGTCAGTCGGCGCCCCAGGGGAGCATTCAAAGCATGACGGATTTCGGCCTGCCCGGGTACGGAGGACCTTGTCCTCCGACTGGTGACAAGCCCCATCGGTACATCTTCACCCTGTATGCGTTGAAGGTGGATCAGCTTTCGCTCAAGCAGGAGGCCTCAGGCGCGATGGTCGGCTACTATCTGAAACAAAACGCGCTGGCAAAGGCATCATTCACGGCCATGTACGGTCGATAAGCAAGAAGGCATTGCAGGCAAGATCACGACGATTTGTGTGAAGGGACAACAGATGGCGCTCGATTCTGAACTGGGAAAGAAAATGTTGCAGCTGATCACGTCGCGCTATGACGATCGGCATTGGCGGAAGAAGATCGAGAAGACACTGAGTTTGCCTCAGTCGGGTGTCGCCGACCCAATCCAGCAGCAGCTGTTCATGTATTTAAAAATCGGACTCAAGGCCTACAAGTCGCGCCGCGCCGATCCCGATGCATGGATCATCGGCGGATACGCGACGAAAGAAGTGATCGATCGCGCGAAATTTCAGCCCCAACTCGTCGGTCCCGATCTGAAGAAAGAGGACATCGCGTTTCTGGGGACCGATCCCGGTGACGACGTGACCGAGGGGTGGTGGGATGAGATGCTGGTGCAGTGGTTTGATGTGCCTGAAGAAGAGAAGCCTGCCGAAGGTGAAGAAGAGGGCAAGACTGACGAGACTGAGTCTGCCGCTGCGACAGAGGAGCAATCCTCCAAGGCATAGTTGGTTCTTGCGTCACACCTGTACCCGTGCTGATCGGACAGGCGCTAGAATAGATCCATTTGAGTCGGGTGTGGCTGGTCGATCTGCAGCGTCGGTGCTGCCGGGGACGTGGCCGATGTGGGCTCGGCCGGTTTCGTGTTCCGGTCGAGAAATTCTTTCAGTTTTTTGAAATCCGCTTTCAGCGTGTCGAGCAGTCCACCCTGATGCAGGGCCGCCGCCGGGTGGAGCAACGGGAACAGCAC
>CAYHNM010000184.1:0-4057 GCA_964357985.1 uncultured Nitrospira sp.
GACTCCATGAGCCCGGCGACATGATCGATGATCTTTGGATCGGCCACGACCGTCCGACAACCTGTGCATGTGAAGCCTGGAATCGGCACGCCCCACACACGCTGACGCGAGAGGCACCAGTCAGGCCGGTTTTGGATCATGCCGTTGATCCGGTCGCGGCCATAGGCCGGAATCCACTGGACCCGCTCGATCTCCGCCAGGGCTTCCTTGCGCAGATCGTTCGTCTCCATCGACACAAACCATTGTTCGGTGGCCCGGAAAATGACCGGGCTTTTGCAGCGCCAGCAATGCGGATAGGAGTGATTCAGCGAACCATGGCCCAACAACCGCCCGTTGGCCTGGAGAAATTCCACAATTTTCGGATTGGCCTTGAACACATGCTGACCGGCGAATTCTTTGACGGCATCCGTAAACCGCCCGCCGTTATCGACCGGCGCCAGGATCTCCAGCTTCTCGCCGACCGACGCGCTCGCGTTGTGGTTGAGGACCAGGATATAGTCCTCCATACCGTGGCCCGGCGCGATATGTACGCAGCCTGTCCCCTGTTCCAACGTCACAAAGTCGCCGAGCAGAATCGGAGACAAGCCGGTCGTCAGCGGCCGTTGCGTTTCCAGTCCTTCGAAGCCGTCTCCACCCTTCTTCACCCCGACGACGCGATAGCCTTCGAGCTTGCACTCCTTCGCTACGCTCTCTAAGAGCTTTTCGGCCACGATCAGCAGCTCGTTGCCGACCTGAACAAAGGCATAGTCGAAATCACGATGGAGGCAGACCGCTTGATTGGCCGGAAGCGTCCAGGGTGTGGTGGTCCAGATGACGACCGACACCGACTTGATGCCGTCAGGGAACGTGATGCCGGGGAATGTGGAACTGAGCACCGACGGCGAGGTCACGATCGGAAATTTCACATATACCCAAGGCGAGGCATGGTTATCGTACTCAACTTCCGCTTCCGCTAAAGCCGTTTGATCCTGCGTGCACCACAACACCGGCTTGAGGCCTTTATAGACCCCGCCACGCTCGACAAACTTCCCGAACTCGCGAATGATCGACGCTTCATAGGCCGGCGTCATCGTGAGATAGGGCTGCTGCCACTCGCCTAATACTCCGAGCCGCTGAAACTCCTCGCGCTGAATCGCGACATACTTCTCGGCATATTCGCGACAGAGCTTACGGATGGCCGGCGTATCCAGGTCTTTCTTCTTGTCGCCCAACTCCTTCATCACTTGATGCTCGATCGGCAGGCCGTGGCAGTCCCAGCCCGGCACATAGGGAGCCTGGAAACCCGCCATCGTCTTGGACTTCACGATGATGTCTTTGAGAATCTTGTTCAGCGCATGGCCGATGTGAATACGACCGTTCGCATAGGGAGGGCCATCGTGCAACACGTAGCGGGGCCGCCCCTGGCCGGCCGCCTGGATCTGCTCGTACAGCTTCTCCTGCGCCCACCAGGCCAGCATCTCCGGCTCCCGCTGGGGCAGATTGGCCTTCATCGGGAAATCGGTCTTCGGCAGATTCAGTGTGGCTTTGTAATCCATAGCAATAGAGCAGACGCCAGGTCGTTCCAAGTGAATTGACGGGTGAATATACCGGAATAACTGGGGGCGGCACCAGTCTAAACTCACGACAGGGATATCTCAGGATGCTCAAACAGCTTTCCGGCAAGGCCGCAGCTAGCGAAAGCCCGAAGCGTACGGTTCTAGGTACGTTGAGGGGTTGAGCGAAGCGAGAACGAAGCCGGGGAGCTGTTTCAGCATCCTGGGGCTAGCTGACGGACATCATTCGGTTGAGCGCAATCTTCGCCCAACGCTTGTCTTCGTCGGGCACCACGATGTGATTCACGACATGGCCGTCGGCGAGGTTCTCCATAGCCCAGCAGAGATGCGCGCCGTCGATGCGGAACATCGTGGCGCATTGGCAGACGGTGGAAGAGAGGAAGAACACCTTCTTATCGGTCAGGTCGCGCTTCAAGCGGTTCACCAGATTCAACTCTGTGCCAACCGCCCAGGCGGTGCCGGCCGGCGCCGCCGTCACAGTCTTGATGATGAACTCGGTTGATCCCGAGAGATCCGCCTTATTCACCACATCCTCATGACATTCAGGATGGACGATCACCTTGCCGTCCGGAAATTGCTTCCGGAAGTTGTCGATATGGACCGGTTGAAACAACTGGTGCACGCTGCAATGCCCCTTCCAGAGAATCAGTTTCGCCTTCTGTATCGCTTCGCGAGTATTGCCGCCGTTGGGTTGGAACGGATCCCAGACAATCATCTGCTCGCGCGGCAGCCCCATCTTATTGGCCGTATTGCGGCCCAAATGCTCGTCGGGGAAGAAGAGAATCTTCTCGCGTCTGGCCCAACACCATTCAATGACCGCTCGCGCATTGGACGACGTGCAGGTAATCCCGCCATGCTCGCCGCAAAAAGCTTTGAGGACCGCAGCGGAGTTCACATAGACCGCCGGCATGACCGTCTCTTCCACCTGCAGGATGCGCCCCAGGGTCTCCCAACATTGATCGACCTGCTCGATCGCCGCCATATCCGCCATGGAGCAACCGGCGGCCATGTCAGGAAGAATCACCGTTTGTTGCGACCGGCTCAGGATATCCGCTGTCTCCGCCATAAAATGGACACCGCAGAACACAATATACGGTCGCTCGGAGCGCTCTGCTGCCAGCTTCGACAGCAACAACGAATCGCCGCGAAAATCGGCATGCTCAATGACTTCATCCCGCTGGTAGTTATGCCCCAGAATCATGACCCGATCGCCTAAGGCGCGCTTCGCCTCAGCCGTTCGGCGAAAGAGTTCCTCGGGCGAGAGGCCTTGATAGTCGGTAATCGGTCTGGGTATCGTCGCCGTCGCTTTCACACATACCTCGGCAATAATTCTGAGAGATGAATTCTACGTTAGCCCCACCCCACAATCAATGAACCGGCTTCGTGAAGAAGGCCTAGCGGCCCGGTAGGCCTATTAGCCCGTTGACAACGACGGGGGCCGAGCATACGATCTTTCACATAGCTAGGGGGGCCATCAGGCTGAGAGTCCGAATGATCGGACGACCCTCACAACCTGACCTGGGTAATACCAGCGTAGGGAAGCGGACACGTCGCCGGACCATTCGGACGACTTTCAGCCGCACCCCTCCTGTCAGGTGCGGTTTTTTTTGCATCACAGGCTCCGCCCGTAGACGAGAAGCAAGAGGCAAAAGGAAGGGGATCCCCATGGGTAATATGAATGGATCGAACGGCCAGAATAAAACGGACAGCGCAGCCACATTAACGACCGCGCCCTTCCCGGCGTCGCGCAAAATCCACGTCAGCGGCGCCCATCTAGGCGTACGCGTGCCGATGCGGGAAATCAGCCTCAGCCCGACCAAATCCATGAACGGCGGCGCGCCGACTCCCAACGAACCCATCACGATCTACGATACCTCCGGTCCCTACACCGATCCCTCCGTCACCATCGACGCGCGCGCCGGGCTGGCCCCGCTCCGCCGCCAGTGGGTGCTGGACCGGGCGGATGTCGAAGAACTTTCGGATGTCTCCTCGCAATATGGCCGGATGCGCAAGGCCGATTCGAAACTCGACGAGCTGCGGTTCCAGCATATCCGCAAGCCGCTCCGCGCCAAAGCCGGACAGAACGTAACCCAGATTCACTATGCCCGCAAAGGCATCGTCACACCCGAGATGGAATTCATCGCCATCAGAGAAAACCAGTCCCGCGAAGTGGCGCGCGAACTCGCCTCCCGCAACGGGCATGGCGGCGGCATCGCGCAACATCCCGGACAGGCCTGGGGCGCCAACATCCCAAAGGTCATCACGCCGGAATTTGTGCGCGATGAAGTCGCGCGGGGCCGCGCGATCATTCCCGCCAACATCAACCATCCGGAAACCGAGCCGATGATCATCGGCCGCAACTTCCTGGTGAAGATCAACTCCAACATCGGCAACTCCGCCGTCGCGTCGTCGATCGAGGAAGAAGTCGAGAAGATGATCTGGTCGATCCGCTGGGGCGCCGACACCGTGATGGATCTCTCCACCGGCAAGAACATCCACGAAAC
>CAYHNM010000185.1:0-2881 GCA_964357985.1 uncultured Nitrospira sp.
CCGTCGGATCCGGCGAGACGCTGCCGAAAGTGCTCTCGACCTTTGGGGAAGTGAAAGAGATCAAGCTGAGCCCGGAAGGGTGAAGAGGGAGTGGCCGGTGATGGGGGCGTCCTCTTGCTCGCGCCCCGCGCACGCAAGATGCGACTCTATGCTAGAGCGGGCGGTGCTCGGTGCATGCGCGCAGTAAGAACGCTCCCCACCACCGGTTTTGGGAAGCAGTGGGTGAGAAGGTCTGTAGACGGAGTGATCATTCGACATGCCGCTAGAAGACGAACTCTGCGACATTCTGAAAAAGTCCCGCATCGGCCAGGGGATATCCGTGGTTGATCTGGCGAAGATGACGGATCTGCCTGGTGGCGATGTCACGGCGCTGGAGCGCGGGGATCGCCCGCGCGATCGCACGGAAGTGCGGGCGTTGGCCATGGCCTTAGGCCTGCGGGCCGAACCGCTCGCGCAGATTGCGATTGAACAATGGGAGCCGGTTGCCCGGCGATCGCCAGCCTGGCTGAATACGATTCAGGGATCAATCAACGGCTATGGGGTACAGGGTTACATTATCCATGATGGTGGCGAGGCCCTGCTGATCGATACGGCCTACAATGCGCCGGCGATGATTGAGTTTTTGTCCAAGCATCGCTTGAGTCTCGTCGGGATTTGTTTGACGCATGGTCATGCCGATCATGCCGATGGCATCGAGCAGATTCTCAAATTCCATCCGGCGCCGGTCTATCTTGGAGCCGAGGACGTGGAGCTTCTCAGCTGGCGGCCGCCGTCGGCGCAGTTGTTCACACCGTTTCACGGACAGGCGATTGCCGTCGGCCGCCTGGTGGTTCATTGCCTGATGACGCCGGGGCATACGCCCGGCGGGATCTGCTACCGGGTGGATGATCCACAGACGCCGGTGTGTTTTGTGGGCGATACGTTGTTCGCGGGATCGATCGGCCGCTCGAATCCCAGCACGCTCTATCAGACCCATCTGGCATCCGTCCGGACGACGGTGCTCGGCCTCCCGCCGGAGTATCGCTTGTTGCCGGGGCATGGCCCTGCGACTACGGTTGAAGAAGAACGTGATCACAATCCCTTCTACGCATCCGCCTAGGAGAGTATATGAGCGGCGACCAGCAGGATGTGGACGCCGCCGACGCAGATGAATTCGAAGAATCGACATTTTCGCGCTACCTGCTGCCGGTCAGCCTGTTCGGTCTGACGGTTTTTACCACGCTGTGGGCCGGTGCCTATCAAGACCATCCCAATCTGTTTCATCCCTTTCGCGGAGCCTGGGAGTTGCTCACAGAGCGGCCCGGTGAACTGGTCAACGGGATTCCCTTTGCGGCCACGCTGCTCCTGATTCTCGTCACCCATGAACTGGCACACTATGTCTACTCGAAGCGGCATCGTGTTCCGGCGTCGCTTCCGTTGTTCATCCCAGGGTTGCCGCTGTTAGTGGGAACCTTTGGAGCGATCATTCGTGTGCGTGGTCAAATCGTAGAGCGGAAGGCCCTTTTCGATATCGGGATCTCCGGGCCATTGGCCGGCTTTGCCGTCGCGCTCGTCGCGCTTGTTGTCGGATTGCACTGGTCGCAGGTGGAGGTGGGGATCAGTTCGGTCAGTCCTTTCCATGTCGGACGATCCATACTGATTGATTGGTGTATTTCCCTTGTGTTGGGGGATCTGCCGAGGGGGGCGAGCGTCAATCTGCATCCGATCGCAGAGGCGGCCTGGTTCGGGCTCTTCGTCACCTGTTTAAACCTGATTCCTATCGGACAACTTGACGGGGGCCATGTCGCCTACGCCCTCTGGGGCGGGAGGCAGCGAACCATCGCCTTCTGGGTCATTCCCGTCCTTCTGGTGCTTGGCTATCTCGGCTGGCAGGGCTGGTGGTTGTGGGTATTTCTCTCGACGCTCCTTGGAGTCGGCCATCCGCCGATCCCAGATCCGGCTTCGCCGCTGGGCTCGACGCGAACCTGGCTTGGACGAGCGACCGTCCTTCTCTTCATCCTCATCTTCACACCGTTCCCGATCGTCGTCCGCTGAGGGGGAGCCCATCTTGGGACCTGGCCTCACGATGGCGATTTGCGGCAAATTCTTGTCGGATCGTTCGGTTAGCCCTAGCATGCAGACATGGAGTCGATAGAGGCACAGACCGAAGTCTGCCCCAAGTGTCGCGCCGATCGGTCGGAAGACGAGACGGAGTGTGCCTCATGCGGAATTATTTTCGCCAAGTACCGCCCTCTGCCCGTTCGTCTATCCGATGCACTTGCCGGCGCGCGTGCCGAACCGGCTGGTTCAGAATCTTCCTGGCGGGTGACGGCCAAACAGTGGTTGATCGAGACCGATACGACGACCGACTCCGGGACGTTCTACGGAAGGCTGGTTGTCTTCCTGGGGTTGCTGTGGTGGGGACGGGTCTTCATCATGACGCCGCTGGAAACCAACTACACCGGCGAATCGTTTCTCCATTTGATCAATCTGCCCTTTCACGAAGCCGGACATCTGATCTTTAGTCCGTTCGGCCGCTTCATGATGATTCTCGGCGGGAGCCTCGGTCAGGTGCTCATGCCGCTGATCTGCCTGGGTACCTTCCTCATCAAGACGCGCGATCCCTTCGGCGCCTCGGTCGCGCTCTGGTGGACGGCCGAAAGCCTTATGGACCTGGCGCCCTATATCAACGATGCGCGTGTTTTGGAGCTGATGCTGTTAGGAGGCGTGACCGGCAAAGAAACCGACGGCCACGATTGGAATAATCTGCTGACGATGACGGGTCTGCTGAATTGGGACCACCGCTTGGCCCATCTTGTCTACAACATCGGAATTCTGCTGATGCTCGTGTCATTCGCCTGGGGTGGGGTCCTCTTGGCGCGCCACTATCAGCGACAACGTG
>CAYHNM010000185.1:2981-4039 GCA_964357985.1 uncultured Nitrospira sp.
AAGGAGAAGGCCGCATACACAAAATTAATCGGGGCAAAGAGGACCATGTCCAGGTGGAAGGACGTGCCTTCGCTGACCAGTTTGGCAATGGAGACGGTGAGCCAGAAGAACCCGTACATGGTCAGCGCGGTGCCGCCGAGTTGCTCGTGATAGCGAATATCGGTAATACCCGCCAGGATCTGCACGATCCCTCCGAAGATCAACGCGATGACCAGCGTGCCGACTTTATTGGAATCGGGGATGCCGCCCAATTGAGCTACGCCCAGTGTGAGGGCTCCGACCGCGAGACCGAACAGGCCAATCGCCAACACGTCGATTCGCCGGTGATGCTCCATGTCGCTCATAGACCGCCTCCTTCGATAGATCCAACGTCTGACGATCGCTCCGACCGTTCAAAACGGCCCCCAGCATGCAACAGGGGCTATTGAAAAGACAAGCAGGCTCCGGCAGACTGCTTGAGTCCATGCCATTAGAGTGCCGGGAATTGCGGAGGCCTACCATGACGAAGCACAGATCCGTTCCTGCAAAATTGTGGTTTATCGGAGTTGGACTGTCGCTGGCACTCGTGACGAACCAGAGTCTTGCTGAGCAGCGAGAGGCTCGATTTGTGTTGGTCTTTGGTGGGGCCGCCGTCAAAGACAGCCAGACCGGATTGATCTGGGAGCAGGAGCCGGATCGCGAACACGATGTGTGGAGCCGTTCGAACGAACGCTGCGCCACGAAAACCGTCGGCGGACAATCGGGCTGGCGCGGTCCCACGATCGACGAGCTCAAGACCTTGATCGATCTGTCCCAGCATGACCCGGCTTTACCGGCCGGACATCCCTTCACCAACATCAAGTCTGAGATCTATTGGACCTCGACCCCGCACCCGACTGAGGACATTGTGGCCTGGCAGGTCAGTTTCTTCAGCGGCGAACCGGTCACCGACCAGAAGTCCGGCACCAGACGCATGTGGTGTGTGTTGGGTTCAGCGAAGCCGTAAGGGCTCTAACGAGTTGAACAACTCTCTAGCGCAGAGGCGAAGCGGGATCCCGTTCACGCTGAAGCGATCGCAG
>CAYHNM010000186.1:0-4034 GCA_964357985.1 uncultured Nitrospira sp.
TTCTGGAGGGATTTACTATGAAGAGCATGTTGATGGCAGTCATGGCAGTGGCAGTGGCCGTTTCGTTCAGCGCGCCTTCCTTCGCCGGCGAAGAGAAGAAGCCGAAGGAAGAGAAGAAGGGCGGCCACGTCGTCGTGTTCGGCGAAGAGAAGAAGCCGAAGGAAGAGAAGAAGGGCGGCCACGTGGTGTTCGGCGAAGAGAAGAAGAAGGACGAGAAGAATGGCAAGTAACTTCCGTCCAATTGGCGAGGCTAGCTGGCTTGAGAGGTTTCCCGCTTCACGCGGGAGACCTCTCGGGCGGTTCCCCTACCGCATCGACGCTCTGATATAGACCGCCTGCAATCCCACAATCGTCTTGGCATCCCGGATCGTCCCGTCTTCGATTTTTCTGATCGCGGCGGCCAGCGGCATTTCAATCACGTCCAGCACTTCATCCCGATCGAGCTGTTGCCTTCCCTGCGTGAGCCCCGTCGCTTTATAGACATGAATCACTTCGTCGGCAAAGCCAGGCGCGGTGAAAATACTGGAGAGCAGCGAGAACGTCGCCGCCCGATAGCCGATCTCTTCTTCCAGCTCTCGCGCCGCACAGCTCAGCGGATCTTCACCTGGATTGAGCTTGCCTGCGGGAATCTCATAAATGAATCCGCCAGCTGCGTGGCGGAACTGACGGATCAGCACCACCGTGCCATCCTCTTTCATCGGGACGACGGCCGAGGCGCCGGGATGGCGAATGGTTTCCAGATCAACCGTCACGCCGTTCGGCAGAGTGACCGTATCGATGTTCAGCGTGACCACCCGGCCTTTGTAGATATGCTTGGTCATAGGGAACTTACGGCTAATGGCCAATAGCATATAGCACAAGAAAGAACAGGCAAGGATCTAGCGCCTGCATCTGCCATACGCCATGAGCTATACGCTCATCGCTTTCGGCTTCCGATAGAACGGTGTCTTCACAATCTGCGCAGGCACGGCTTTCCCTCGAATATCAATCGTGATCTTCGAGCCAATCGTTGAGTAAGCAGATGGCACATAGCCCAGACCGATCCCCTTCTGAAGGATCGGCGAAAGATTTCCGCTGGACACCTCGCCGATAGGTACGGACGAGCGGGCATCGAGGATCTTGCAGCCATGCCGCGGCACGGCTTTTTCCAACAATTCGAACCCGACAAACCGCTTGGCCGGCCCGCCGCCCTTCTGCGCGAGCAGCTTCGCACGCCCGGCGAAATCCCCCTTCTCGAAGCTCACCGTCCACTCGACGGCCGCTTCGATCGGAGTAGTCGTTTCATCGATATCATTGCCGTAGAGAAGATAGCCCATCTCCAGACGCAACAGATCACGCGAGCCCAATCCTGCCGGCTTCAACCCTTTGGATGCTCCTGCTTCAACGATTCGCTCCCACAGCACCCCGACACGATCGGCTGAGGCATATAACTCATATCCGAGCTCACCGGTATAACCGGTTCGCGCGATGAGAGTGGGGATCGACGCAAGCGTCGCCTCGCAGGTGTGGTGAAGCTTCAGTGTCGTTACCGCCGTGCCACCCAAGGCGATCATAATGTCTTTGGAAATTGGCCCCTGAAGAGCGATTTGGGCCATCTGATCCGAATGGTCTTCCAGAACGACGCTTGCGTCACGCGGGTGGGCTTGCAGCCAGGTCAACACCTTGGCGCGATTCGACGCATTGACACAGAGCAGATAGTCCGCCGGCTTCACCCGGTAGACAAAAATGTCGTCCTTGATTCCACCCTCGTCGTTGCACACCATGGAATAGTGCGCCTGGCCGACCGCCAGCTTGGCCACATCATTCGTCGTGACCGATTGGAGAAACGCCAGTGCGCCGGCCCCCGATACCATCAGCCGGCCCATATGGCTGACGTCGAAGAGCCCGGCCTTGCTGCGGACGGTATGGTACTCGTCCAGCACCCCGGAATACTGGATCGGCATCTCCCAGCCGGCAAAATCGACCAACTTGGCACCGGCAGCTCGATGTTGCGCGATGAGTGGTGTCTGTTTCATCGGATTGCCCGGTTACTGCACGCCGAGTAATTCGACATCGAACACGAGCGTGGCATGAGGAGGAATGAGCCCGCCGGCTCCACGCGCCCCGTAGCCGAGGTTCGAGGGGATCGTCAGCTTGCGCTTTCCGCCGATGTTCATCCCTTGCACACCCTCGTCCCATCCCTTGATTACCTGGCCGACGCCGAGCCGAAAGGAGAAGGGCTGGCCACGATCCACGGAACTATCGAACTTCTTCCCATTGGTAAGCCAGCCGGTGTAATGAACGGAGACCGTCTGCCCGGCCTTCGCGGTGTCACCGGTTCCCACCACTTGATCGATGTACTGCAAACCGGATGACGTCGTAATCTCTTTCCCTTCCGATGCCGATGACTCGCTCCCGCTCATGCTGCCTCCTACTCCCATAGATGGACTACACATCACGACGATTGCGCCGAACACGATGCCGCGATACAGGTTATTCATTGCGCCCCTGCCTTGGATGTCGGTTGAGCAAACAGCGCCATACTGGCGGTGTACCCGTGAAGAAAGTTGCGCCCGCCGACCGGGCCGATCTCGCCTTGTGCAAAAAATCCGGCAACCGGAATCTGCCCCAAGCGTTCCGTCAGCACGCCCGAATCATGATGCGGCCGCCCGAACAGCCCCTGGCCACGCCCACAGCAGCTAAACACAAGGGCCCCGAGCGGCGCGTTCGGATGCCGCGAGCGATCGGCCGCCAGCAACAAGTGCAGATCTTCGCTCGCCGACTTGGCATCGCGAAGATGAAATTGGACCGTCTGCCCTTCCTGCACCACATCGCCGATGGCCACCGCACCGGTCGTTTGGTCGGCACCCACCAGATTGCGCACGAGGAAATCGCCCCGTTCAAACCGGTTGCGATGCTCATCGATTACGATGCCGACATGCAGCGCCCGATGCGCCCGGCGCCGATCATCGCCCCCGAGTGACTCGAAAACCGCTTGAAGCCGCGTCAATGCCGGCGTTCCGCCCATCTCATGCACGAGATTGTGTTCCGCTTTCGTCACCACATAGCGTTCGCCGATCGGGCGGCACCCTTGTGAGATGACCGGTCGCACCTCAATCGGCCCGCTGATCCGAACCCCAACCAACCCATTCTCAAATGTTTGCCGTCCGAGAAACAGCCGATTCTCACCGGCATCCTGCCCGCCGCCAGCCAATCCTCCGATCGCCGCCGCCCCCGGATAGCGTGCTTCCAAAAGACTCAGCACATCCTGCATCGGAGTGGAGAACGGATCTGCGAGAAGGAGAAACGTGCCCTCCTGTCCATCGGATTCCGGCCAGCCTGGCAACGAAAATTGATCCTGTGTTTGCGAGAATGAGAGTCGGACGGGAGACAGGGTGACCCCGGGAAGGCACGCCGTCCACAACGTGACGGCGGGAGACGTTTCCAATTCCTCCGCCCCGGCAATCACCCCTTCGCCGCTACAGCCGAGCGCGACTCGGGCACCCAGCACATCCGTCATGGTTTCAGCGAGCAAGTCGGCACGAGACACATGGTGTGAGGAAAAGAAGGCGAACGCAAGATCGGGCGTGGCGCCACCCAATTTGGCGCGCACCTCATCGACCAAATCGCGAGCGGCGGCTTCCGTGTCAGGATTGCGGGACACCGCGGAGACGAAATGGAACGTCGCGGCCTGGATGGGAGATGTCGGAGACAAGCTGGGCATGGAAATCGTCGTCCCGTTACACGCCGGGATTCATGCGTTCGGATCGGTCACTCGCAAGTTTTTTATAATACCGCCAGAGATACGAGTGATAGTCGTCGAGCTGCGCCAGCAAGTAATGCAATTCGGTGGGATCTTCGGTCTCCAGCGCGCGCGTCATGCGCGTCTTGAGAAACTCGGCAAAGGCCTCCGTCTTCTCCACCGCCGTCAGAAGACGCAATCCACCGCCAATCTGATATTCATTCATCGAAGCACACTCCTAGGATCTACAGTTCGTTGGCAGGATAACGAGGGGGCAGACAAAATTGCAAGCAGCACTCTCCAGCAGAATCGT
>CAYHNM010000187.1:0-4012 GCA_964357985.1 uncultured Nitrospira sp.
CATCAAGAAACCGTCCCTCCGCCAGCGTGCTGATCGCAACGGCAGAGGGAGTCCAGTGGAAGATCTGCTCGAAGTGTTTCTGCGATTCGGCCAGTTCCGCGAGCAGCTGTTTCTGCTTGTCTTCGGCCCGTGTGCGCTCGGTCAGATCCATTACCGAGGCCAACGTCATCGGCCCGTTGCCGGTCTCGATCGGACTCAATCCGATTTCGACCGGGAACTCGCCACCGTCTTGACGCAGCCCATAGAGATTGCGCCCCCTGACCAGCATCATCGTCTCGGTGTTCTTTTGGTAGGCAGCCCGCAAGCTCGGATGGTGCCCGCGGAAGCGAGGAGGAATCAGGGCTTCGATGGGCTGGCCAAGGAGCGCTTCTCGTCGATAACCGAAGAGCCGTTCGATTTCTCGATTGAGCAGGGTGATCCGGCCGTCGCCATCGACCATGACCAACCCATTCGTGGACGATTCCACGACCGCTCGGAACCGCTCCTCGCTCACTCGCAGCGCTTCTTCAGCCTGCTTACGTTTGGTGATGTCGCGTGTGATCGCCAGATGAACCACGCTTCCATCCGTCGGATTGCGAAGCGGCACGGCATGGGTTTCCATCCAACGACGGGTGCCTTGCGCTCCCTCCAACTCAAACTCCAGGGACTCTTTCGTGCCCTGACAAACAGACTCGTTCAATGCTCGAAAACGGTCCCGGTATTCAGGGGCGATGTGTGGATAGACACATTTCCCGATGACGTCCTCCGCACGCTCGGCTTCGATCATAGCAAGACCAGCCGCATTCATCTGAAGCAACGTGCCGTCGGTTGCCATCAGCTTGATGCATTCCGGCGAGGCCTCAACGATGCTCTTGACGTGTAGCTCGCTCAGTTGGAGCGCTTGCTCGGCCAGCTTGCGCTCGGTGATGTCTTGGCACGAGCCGGACATTCGGCGGGGATCTCCCTGCTCGTCCCAAATGCCCTGCCCACGCCCGCGAATCCAACGATAGTTGCCTCGATTGGTGCGCAGCCGGTATTCGGCATCGTATGGAACCCGGTGTTCGAGATGCGCGGCCAGTTGGCCGAACACGCGATCCTTGTCATCGGGATGGAGCCTTGTCGCCCATTGTTCGAGGGTCTCGAACGATTCTGTCTCCTCCAGGCCCAGCAATTCCCGGACTCGTGGCGACCACCAGATCAGTGTCTGCGGCGCATACCAAGGCTCACCGGGAAGCAAGTGGGCATCCCAGAGGATATCGTTCGATCCCTCTACGGCCAACGCGAAACGTTCTTCGCTCTCTCGCAGGGCTTCCTCGGCGCGTATGCGTTCGGTGATGTCGGTCATGGTGCCGACCATCAGCAAGGGGCCGTCTCCAAGGTGTGTGAGCCGGGCTTGGTTTTCGATCCACCGGTACTGTCCGTCTCGATGGCGGAAGCGTGCGACGAAAGTCTGAGCCCCTTTTCGTAAGAATGAGGGAAGGGCCTGTGCCATCATCTCCATCAGGTCGTCCGGATGCATGAGTCTATCCCAGAGACCGGCATCGCTGATGAGATCGATGCTGGTGTATCCAAGCAGCCCAAAGATATTGGGGGTGACAAAAGTGAACGGCCATTCATCCCCGATGCGTCTCGTATAAACCACGGCGGGATTGTTCTCCATGATATCGGACAACTGAGCCTTCGACCGGCGCAGATCCTCGGCCATGAGTTTCCGTGCAATGGCGGCTGCCATGCCATGGCACACAGATTCCAATGTCCGGACCATCGGTTCGGAGAGAGGCGTCGTTCCGAACCTCCCGAGGATTCCAAAAACCCGACCTTCGACGATCAAGGGAATTCCGGCAAAGGAACGCAGCCCGTTCTCCTGCATCCATTGTTTGTCGGGGAGCCGGTCGTCGTGGAGGACATCGTTGGTCCACACAGTGCCCATCTCCTGCGCAATTTGACCGACCTTCAGGATTCCCAGCGGTGCCTGGCGGGATTCCCCGTGAAGACTGGTGGAGAGTTCGTCGTTGGAATGCAGGTACGAACATGGTGTCTGGTCGGTGCAGGCCTCCACTCTTGCACAGTTTCCGCAGGCATCGCGTGGTTCGATGGTCCAGATACGGACGAATGCGGCACCGAGGTGCTGGATGGTCATGGCGATACACCGGTCAAGCATTTCATCCACCGGTTGGTTTTGGTTGATGGCGAGGCTGACTGCCGCAACAAATCCAGCCAGACGGGCTTGCTCGCCGAGGGCTTGCTCTGCCCGTTTCCGTTCGGAGATGTCTCGAACAAAAACACAGTGAAATTCCTGACCGTCGTGGGCGAGGAATTTGATCTGTATCTCAATGGGAATCAGGTGGCCCGGTTTAGCGCGATGAAATGTTTCGAATGTCATGGACTTGCGCTGTTGGGTTTCGGCCCAGAATCCTGGCCACTGGTCAGCCTGAAAATCAGGATTCAAGTCATGGACGGTCATCGTCCGAAGTTCGCCGAGTGAATAGCCCAGCATCTCGCTGGCTGCGTCGTTCGCGTACAAGATGTGAGCCGCCGGGTCAATCCAGTAGATGGCGTCTGCAGCGGAGTCCATCGCGAATTGTGTGCGCTGGAGCGTCTCCTCGGCTTGTTTTCGGGTGGTAATATCTGTTTCTGATCCGGCCATGCGGACCGGGGTGCCATCCTCCGCCCAGAGGGCGACGCCGCGATCCAGGATCCACATGTAGGATCCGTCTTTGCGCTGGACCCGGTACTCTTCGCAAAAGGCTGGGGTCTGTTTGGCGAGATAGTGGTCGATGCTCTGGAGCACGTGGTCCAGATCGTCCGGATGGATACGGCTGCGCCACTCGTCGATGTGGTTTCTGACTTCATGGTCAGCGAAGCCGCGCATGACTTTCCATCGTGCGGAAAAGAAAATCTCCCCGGCTTGGATATTCCAATCCCAGATACCGTCATTGCTCCCTTGTATTGCCAGATGCCAGCGTTCTTCGCTGGTCCGAAGGGCTTCTTCTGTTTGCTTGCGCTCGGTGATGTCGAGGGCGGTTCCTGCCATTCTGATCGGATGTGCGGTGGCATCACGCTGGATGTCTGCGCGCATGTGAATGACGCGAATGTCCCCGTTCGGCCGGACGATTCGGCATTCCAGATCGAGCGGGGATTTCCCGAGCAAGGCGTCATTGACGGCCGCCAGCACGCGATCGTGATCGTCAGGAAGAAGCGCGGCCAAAAACGTGTCGTAGGTGACGGCGATGGCCCCCGGCTCATGTCCGAAGATGCGGAATTGCTCCTCCGACCAATCGGTCTCCCCGCTCTCGATATCCCATTCCCAGCTACCTAAATGGGCCAGTGCCTGGGCCTCCAGGAGATGCTGTCGCTGACGGTGTAAGGACTCGGCTGCCTGTTTCTGTTCCGAGACATCTCGACCGATTCCGGTGATCCCGATGATTCGGCCCTGAGGATCCTTGAGCGCGGCTCCGGTCCAGTGATAGGGGATGGTCCGCTGGTCCTTGGTCAGCAGGTGGCCTTTGAGCTCAGCATATCCGTCCGTGAAGGCTCGTTGAATCGCGGCTGCCGTGTGTTTCTGCTCCTGGGCAGGGACAAAGGCGAGCGCAGATTTGCGTTGTAATTCTTCCGGGCTGTATCCCGTGACCTCTTCGACATGGCGATTCCACTTCACCATATTCCCCTGAGTATCGAGGGTGAACATAAAGTCAGGGACTGTCTCCATGATGTTGTGGAGTTCGTGAAGAGCCTGGCGATGTTCGTGCTCAGCATGCTTGCGGTGCAGCTCCGCGGCAGCGCGTGGGGCAAAGACCTTGAGGAGGGTCTGCAAGCGGTCCTGATTCGCGATGGGTTTCGTATCCATCATCACGATGAGTCCTACAACGTTCCCTTGGCGGTTCCGGATGGACACCCCCGAGTGGCTCTCCACTCCCATCGCCGCCAGCGGGGGAAAGTTTGGGAACAGCGCCTGAACATCTTGCTCGAAGCACCAGAACGACTCGGTGAGTCCGGTTCCACAAGGGGCTTGTGCCAGGTCGTACTCGAAATT
>CAYHNM010000188.1:0-3991 GCA_964357985.1 uncultured Nitrospira sp.
AAAACTCATTCACTAAGGAGGACTTATGATGAAGAGAGTGCTCATGGCATCGTTGGCTGTGGCCTTCATGGGAATGCAGGTTGGATTGGCGATGGCGACCGGTGGCAATCCCGACACGGGACCAGGCTGTGGTTTGGGCAAGCTGGCATGGCAGAATTACCCACACCAGAAGGTCATCGGTATCCAGACCATGGAAGCGACCACCAATGGACTCATGGGGAATCAGACGTTCGGGATCAGCAGCGGGACATCCGGCTGCACCAACGATGGCAAGTTCTGGGCGCAGGAGAAGGTCAATGTATTTGCTGCGCTGAACTTTGAGAACCTGGCGCAAGACATGGCCCAGGGGCAGGGTGAGCACCTGGCTTCCTTGGCGACGTTGATGGGAATTCCGGCGGCGCAACAGCCGGCGTTCTTCGCGATGACTCAGGAGAAGTACGCCTCTCTCGTCTCGGCAGGCGAGACCTCCCCGGTTGCACTTGTGAAGGCCTTGAATGACGCGGTGGCTACGCATCCGATGCTGGCCAGGGTTTCCGCCAACTAGTTGGTATCTCCGTGGGGTTCTGGTTGCAACTACTGGGACCCCACGGTTTCTTAAGAATCTTCCCGATCACCTTCCTGCTCGTCTTTCTCACGGGTCTGGTTCCGCCTCACGGAATCAGCAGCCCGCTCGGTGACCAATCTTATCTGAACGAGTTGCTCAATCGCGCTGCAATCCTGCGCCTCGCGGAGGAGCGTGAGTGGCAGGTGCTCCTCCATTACCGGCGGACCTGGCTCGGTGGAGTGGAGAGTATGCAAGACGATCCGGGGTTCTTTCTTGCTCCCCAAGGGAAAACCAACCCGCAGGCCGAGCTTGCCGCAACACTGACCAATTTTTTTGTCGACGATGTCGTCGGTCGGTCGAAGCAGCCTGCGCAATGTGCATTCGTGGCCCGGTATCACTGGTTGAAAGAGCGCCTGCAGTTCGATGACACCCGTCTGCCACCGTTGCCTTGTGAGCGGTTCCGGCAATGGTTCGATGAATTCAACGCCGAAGCGATCAGTCTCATCTTTCCGACGGGGTTCATGAACAATCCCTCATCCATGTTCGGCCATACATTTCTACGAGTCGATGGCAAGGACCAGACGCCGCAGACAAGAATTCTGGCATACACCATCAACTATGCGGCTCAGCTCCCGCCTGATGCAGGCATTGAGTATGCCGTTAAAGGGCTCGCCGGTGCGTACCCCGGGTACTTCTCCACGATCCCGTATTATCTCAAGGTGCAGGAGTATCGGGATATCGACAATCGAGATATCTGGGAATACCGATTAAAGCTGACCGAGCGGCAGGTGACTCGCCTCTTGATGCACACCTGGGAGTTGGGGAATGCCTATTTTGACTATTACTTTTTTGGTGAAAACTGCGCCTACCATATCCTCTCCTTGATAGAGGCGGCTGAACCATCCGTCCGTCTGTTGGATGCCTTTCCTGCCTACACGATTCCAGTCGATACGGTTCGGCTCCTGCGGGAATCGGGGCTTGTCGGAGAGGTGATCTCCCGACCGTCCCGCAGTACGCTCGTGCGTCGAAAGCGCACGTCGATGACCGATGAGGAGCGGGGGTGGCTCGATCGCTTGATCAGGAATCCAGCCGGATTGCGGGAGGATGGATTTCGGGCGCTTCACATTGAGCGGCAAGCGTTTGTCTTGGAGACGGCCTCGGATTATTTACTCCAGCACAGTGCCGGAGCAGGGGAGGACGGGGCTCCGTATCGAGAGAAAAACAGGACCATTCTGAGAGCCAGAAGTGAACTCAAAGTTACACCATCGGCGGTACTGATTGAGCCCTATGTGAAACAACCTGATCTTGGTCACGGGACCAGCCGGCTTGGCCTCGGGGCCGGATGGAGAAACCAGAGAGCGTTTGAAGAAGTGAGTTTCCGTGGCGCGTACCACGATCTGCTCGATCCGGAAACTGGGTACACTCCGGATGCGCAGATAGAGCTGGTGTCGGTCGGGATTCGTCATTATCACGATCAGTCTCAGGCACGTGTCGAACGGTTCGGTTTGGTCAACATTATTTCTCTCGCGCCGATCCATGCGCTTTCATCTGTTCCCTCTTGGAAGGTCAATGTCGGCATGAACACGATCCGACACAACGGTTGCCAACTCTGTAGCAACGGTGTGGCGAGCGCTGGTCTTGGGGCCGCCGTCGAGTCGAGTCTGTTCAAACGAGAAGTGTACTTTGCGTTTGCCGAGGCCGAAGCCAACTACAGTCGCGCCTATGAAGAGCGCCACCGTGTTGGTGGCGGAGGAACCATCGGGCTGCTGAGTGATCTCACCGATCGATGGAAATTGATGCTGTCGGGCACGTATCTCCGCTACGCCCTGGGCGACAAGTCCGAGGATATCCGCTGGTTTGCCGGGTCCCGCTACACTCTGAGCCAGGACTGGGCGTTGCGTGTTGAGTACAACCATCGGGATCGGGACAATGACATTGTTTTCTCAGTCCAGGCCTTCTTCTAGCAAGCCATGCTAGATGGAGTTATTCTGTGCGGTGATTTGCAGGTCGACAGGCAGTTTCAACTCAAGCTCGACATCTTTGCCCCGCATCACGAATTGACAGGCCGTATAGCCACCACTATACTCCCGCCAAGTGATTCCTCCTGAAAGGTCGGGTAGGTCAATCACACAACTTACACACAACTCACTAATTTATTAAACGAGGAGGAATCATGAAGCATGCGTATCAAGCGTTGTCCCTTGGATTGATTGTTGTAGCTGGTCTGAGCTTGGCCGGCTGTCAGATCGTCGATAGTCCGGCGAAGGGCTGGATCTTCACCGACACCAAGTCCGGTGATGTGGCGACGAGTGCGGCCGCTGCAACCAAAGAAGGCAAGGCCTGCGCGACCTCAATCCTCGGATGGGTTGCCACTGGTGACGCGAGCGTCGCGGCGGCGAAAGCGGCCGGCGGGATCACCGCAGTGGCTTCGGTGGACCACTCTGCCCACCAGATCCTCGGCATCGTCGGTGACTATTGCACGATCGTCAAGGGCAGCTGATCCTCGACTCTCTGCAATCGAAGGGGCCTTTGGGGCGCAAGCCCCAGAGGCCCTTTTATTTTGGGCGGCGCTATTGGATCGATGACGTGAGGGGTCCACTCGAGACCTGGCTTCTCTCCCTGGTGTTCCCGGTTATCCTTCCTCTGTCCCTTGCCCTCCTGATGGTATTCACGCAAACTGGTCCGGTTTCAGCCACTGAGACTGGGGACGTCACTCTTAGTCTGTACACGCTGGGTGCATTCCCATCAAATCAGGGCCTCTTCGCCCAAGGGAGTAATCCCTCTGATACCAGAATCACCAATGGGGTTGGAGCCGGCATCAAGGTCACGGTATTTCCAAGCAATTTTGGCAACAGCATCGGGATCGAGCTGGAGTCCTCCGGTCATGGGAGTGAGATCACATTTTCTTCGCCGACGCGGGCGGGATTCTCAGCTAGTACGAATCTCTGGGTTTTTAATTCGATGGTGAATCTGATTCTTCGCTACCCCGGAAAGGTGGTTGTCCCGTACATTGGCCTCGGGGGCGGTCTTTCGAACGGAGTGCTCACCCACGCCAACATACCGGGTCGGTCGGACCCGGATCTTGAAGGTTCCTGGACATTCGGCTCTCAATTTTTCGGCGGGGTGCAAGGCAATCTGAGCGAGAATGTGTTTCTGTTCAGCGAGTATAAATACTTCTCGGCCACCTATCATTGGAAGCAGCTCGCGCTGGACTTTCGCTCTCAGTACGCCTTGTTTGGCATCGGGCTTCGCTTCTAAGTCGTCGTGCTCCGAAGTCAGGCACGATGCGCATCCTCGAAGATGATCCGTCTATCAGCTGGATGATGCCCATCGCGCGACTGGGTTGGGCAGAATGGGTTGCCGACGGCACATCACCCCCTTGCCCGTCTGAAACAGTCCTGCTACAAGAGTGGCCGTCAGGCGTTTCAGGAGGCCTATCGTGAGCTA
>CAYHNM010000189.1:0-3988 GCA_964357985.1 uncultured Nitrospira sp.
GGCAGGATCTCGCGCTCAGCCTTCGTCACATCTTCGGGGAAGTCGATCTCGGTCCACGGCAACCCGCCGATTTTTTCATGGCCGACCTTCACGTCGCGAAAAAAGTCGATCAGCGCGTCTTCATACTCCATCTGCCAGGCTTCCCGATCGACAAATTTCCGGAGCGAGGCGACGACATGCGGTGAGTCGGCATGCCGCACTTTGAGAAACCCCACGCCTTCCCCCGCATATTCATACCGGGGCGGCATGGTTTTCGTCAGCGCGATCACCCGCCCGCCTTCGACCACGACCATACATTCTTCACCGGTCTGCTTCACCGATTCATCCATCAGCAGCGCATTCTCGTAGGGCGAGTTCACCAGCCGCTGTAAAATTTCCCGATGAAAGAGCACATCTGCATCCATGACAATCGTGTCGTCGGTGAACGCCGTCCTGGCGATCCACAAAGAAGAGATGCTGCCCCGATGGAACTGCTCGTTCACCAGGAAATTGACCCGCACTCCGCAGGAATCGGATTCGACGGCGGCACGAATCATCTCCTGCTTGTAGCCCACGACGATGTCGGCTTGACGGATCCCCACGCTCGCCAGCAAGGTCAGATACCGATGCAGCAGGGTCTGTCCCCCGATCTTGATGAGGCACTTCGGGTGATGCTGCGTAACGGGCCAGAGCCGCTTGCCGACTCCCGCGGCCAGAATGATTGCCTTCATGCCGGCTTACATGCCTGTTCGAAGGCGTCGAGAAATCCCGTCAACTGCGCCTCAGTCAACGCGCCCATATTGGCCACGCGGAAAATCTTGCTTTCCAATTGCCCCTGTCCCGCATAGATGACATAGCCCTGCGCCTTGAGGCGATCGTGTAACCGGTCATACGTCACACCGTCGGGAAGCGAGTAGGCGGTAATGGTGTTCGATTGGCGTTCGGGCGTCAGCATCGGCTTGATCCCCAGCTTCGCCATGCGCGCGCGAATCAATGTCGCCGCCTTTTTATAGCGTTGAATCCGGTTCGCCACGCCTTCTTCCAGCAACTCGCTCAGCGCTTCGTCAAAGCCATAGAACACCTGCACCGCCGGCGTGAACGGAATCGTGCCGCGGCCTTGGTCGTCCACATAATGCGTGAGGTGGAGATACCACGACCGTTTCGGATACTGGCGCATCCGCTCAAGGAACCCCTTGCGTACCAACACGAACGACACACCGGGAAATCCTTGGATACATTTGCCGGCCGTGCCCGCCACCATATAGATGTGTGACCCGGCGATATCGATGGTTTCTCCGCCCAGCCCGCTGACGGCATCGAGAATGAACGCGCGGTTCTGACTATCGACCACATCGGCAATCTCTTTCACCGGATTAATCAGGCCGGTGGTGGTTTCATGGTGAACCATGGCCACCGCATGGATTTCAGGATGCTGCCGGAGAGCCAGCCGGAGACGCTCAGGATCCGGCCGGGTGGTCCACTCATACTTGAGTTCGGAGACACCCAACCGGTGCAAGCCGACCATCTGGGACAAGCGCTCACCGTACACGCCGTTATTCAACACCAGCGCCCGCTTGCCGTGGGGAATGGCGGACATCAAAGCGGACTCGACCGCGGCAGTGCCGGAGCCAGTGATGAGCACCGCGGCATAGTCGGCCTCCGCCCCCGGCACAAAGGCCTTCAGCAACTTGCCTTGAATCCGAAGCAGCAGTTCGGTGAACTCGGATTCGCGATGGCAGATATCCGGCCGCAACAACGCCTGACGCACACGCTCGGACACATTGACCGGACCTGGATTCAATAAAATCACGTCTTTCCCTTCCTCTCTCCATGGGAGCGCGGGAGGCTCCTCTTCATTGCGCACATTGACCGAGCATATTCTGATCGTGCGCGGTCAGCGAGCACAAGAGGAGTCTCTCGCGCTCCCTATCACTCGATCGCTTTCATGAACCGCTTCGTGATGTCCGGCGGCTCATGGAGCACCCGCCCGGCATCTTCGGCGAACTCGTTGACCTTGATCAGTAACATGCTCGGCCCGTCTTTTTTCAGCATATCTTTGAACTCATAGACGAGATCTTCGCGATCGAGCACGCGCTCCACGTTCACATACCCGGCCGCTTTGGCGACCTTCTCCAGCGGCACCACGTTCGAAATCGTCGGCTGGTTGCCGGTGGTGCCGTACACTTCGTTGTCGAACACCACGTGAATGAAATTCTTCGGCTTCAAGGCGCCGACCGTCGCAAGAGTCCCCATCCCCATCAGCACGTTGCCGTCGCCGTCGAAGGTGATGACCTGCTTGTTCGGCTTGGCCAAGGCCACACCCAGCGCGATCGCCGGGGCATTCCCCATGGAGCCGATCATGTAAAAGTGGGTCGGGCGATCTGCAATCTTGTGCGCTTCGCGCGACGGGAAGCCGTTGCAGATGATCACGGGCTGGTCGGTCAGCAATTCCAGGAGCGCGGCCAACGCCTGTGCCCGGCTGATCAGGGTTCCTTCTTCAGGTCTCATGGATGCAACCCTTTCACGACACCCTTGGTAATGACCAGCGCAACGGGAATCCGTTGCTTCATAAAGGTTTCGGCCACCCACTTGAAATCTTCGACGGCGGTGTTCTCCGTCAGCGTCCGGTGCGGAATCTTCATGGTATCGAGGAATTGCGGCATGACTTCACCCATCACCAGATGCTCCGGAGCATCCTTGCCGCCTTGGCCCCGCCAGGACACGATCAGGATACAGGGCTGCCGGTAAATCATATTCAACGAGATCAGCGTATTGAGGGAGGTGCCGAGCCCGGAATTCTGCATCAACACGGCGGGAATTTTCCCCGCCATGTAGGCGCCGGCGGCCATCGCCACCGCTTCGTCTTCCCGCACGGCCGGCGTATAGAGCCGCCGCACCATCAGTTCGGCAATGATGCCGCCCAGAATCGAGTCGGGGACTCCGGTAAAGAAGTCGACCCCCATATCCTGCAGCGCCTGAACGAATGCGTCGCTTTCAATCATCTCACTCCCGATCTTTTCTCGATGCCGATATGCTAAGCCGGTCCGCACACGGCGCCGGTTCCAAAAGCCGGCGCATTATAAAACAGGGCTGCACGCATTCTCAACAAACCATCCGGTTGCGCCGATCTCGACGCCGTGGTAGCGTGCGAGAATGGATCGCTTTTCGGATACCGCGCGACACCATGACTAACCATCTGCTCCGCCGTCTTCTCCTCGGCCTCGTCGTTATTTCCAGCGTGCTGCATACGCTGCCGGTTGCTGCTGTCCCGATGATCAATGACCCGAAAGGGTTTCAGAATCTCGCCTGGGGGACCCCGCTGAAGGAACGCACGGATGTAGTCCCTTCACGAACCAGCCCCCATGTCACCGAATACCTCTCTACGACCGGCCCGGCGATCTTCGCCGGGGCAGAGATGACCAGTATTCTCCTGCTCTCGGTCGACGACCAATTCGCCCGCGTGACCATTCGCTACCAGGGCGAGCAGATCCATGCCCAGGTCATGCGATTCCTCGAAGCGCAATTCGGACCGTTGGAACGCATCCCCGGGCAGATGGCACGGGGACTGAATCAGCAATATAATTGGCGTGGACCTGAAACTGAGATCAACGTCACGTATCAGGCGAACACGGAGCGCGGATTCATTTTCATCGACAGCCGCACACTGGCTCCGCGATTCAACGATCACATTACGGACTCCGCAGAGTAAGGGAATCTGAAACACGATGAACCGCTTCCCATTGCGCGTAGTCACCATGCTTCTTGGACTTCTGTTCCCGTCAGCTCTGGCGCTCGCCGTGCCGATTCTTAACGATCCAAACGGGTTTGAAGGGTTGCCCTGGGAGTCGGCGCTGACGGAAGACGCCCAATACCGCAAAGTCGAAGAGGCGGGGCGGCTGCTCTCCTATGAGTTGAAAACCGGACAGCCGGCACTCGGAACGATTCCGGTCGAGGTCCTACGCTACACCACCTTCGATGGGAAATTCGGTCGCGTGCTCGTCCGCTACCA
>CAYHNM010000190.1:0-3969 GCA_964357985.1 uncultured Nitrospira sp.
CCGCGCTGCCGAGACAATATCGCTCGTCTTCGGAAGAAAAAATTCTTCCAAGGGTGTGCTGAAGGGCACCGGCGTGTCCGGCGGGGCGATGCGGATGATCGGCCCGTCCAGACAATCGAAACAGTCTTCCGCCAGGCGCGCGGCAATTTCAGCTCCGATCCCACCCGTCTTGTTATCCTCATGCAGCATGATGGCTTTGCTGGTCTTGCGCACCGATGCATAGATCGTGTCTGTGTCGAGCGGAATCAAGGTGCGCAGATCCACCACTTCGACCTCAATGCCCTCTTTCGACAACTGCTGGGCCGCCTCCAGCGCCAGATGCACCATCGCCCCGTAGGTGATGACCGAGAGGTCGGTGCCGGTCCGCTTCACCTCGGCCTTTCCGATGGGCACGATGTAGTCTTCCTGCGGCAGCACGGCTTTGATCCGCCGGTAGAGAAATTTGTGTTCGAAGTAGATGACCGGGTTGGGATCGCGAATCGCCGCCTTGAGGAGTCCCTTCGCATCGTACGGCGTCGACGGCGCCACGAGCTTGAGCCCCGGCGAATGGAAAAACCAGCCCTCCGGACATTCGGAGTGAAAGGGGCCTCCATGGATACCGCCGCCGAATGGAGCCCGGATGACCATCGGAACCGCCGCTCCCCACCGGTAATGATTCTTGGCCGCCACCTCCGTGATCTGGTCGAAGGCGCAGGAAATGAAGTCGGCAAACTGCATCTCCACGACCGGGCGCAGGCCCATCATCGCGGCGCCGATGGCGGCTCCCACAAACCCCGATTCGGCTAAGGGTGTGTCCAACACACGCCACTCGCCGTACTTCTGGAGAAAGCCTTCGGTGATCCTGAAGGCGCCTCCGTAGGCGCCAATGTCTTCGCCCATGAGGAACACCCGCTCGTCGCGCATCATTTCCTCATCCAGGGCTTGCGAGATCGCCTCCAGATAGGTGACTTCCTGCTGCCTCTGCATGGTTTCAGTCGTCATGGAAGCGCTCCTTCCGAAGCGGTCGGCTATCAGCTAATAGCTCTCAGCTTTTTCCGCAAAGACTCCTTCCAACACTTCCCGTCCTTCCGGCAGCGGGCTCTGTTCCGCAAACTCCAGGCCGGCTTCGATTTCTTTCTTCGCCCGTTCACCGACCTCATGAAACGACGCCTCATCACCGTAGCCGAGCTGGGTGAGCAGTTGCTCGGCTTTGAGGATCGGATCTTTCTTCTTCCATTCCTCCAGCAACTCGGCGGGAACGTATTTGGCCGGATCGTGCTCGGAATGGCCGTGCATCCGCATCGTTTTGAATTCGAGAAAGGTCGGCCCTTCGCCTGCGCGGGCTCTTGCGATGGCGCGTTTGGACGCCAGATACACGGCCGCCACATCGTTTCCGTCCACGATTTCACCCGGCATGCCGTAGGCCTTGGCCCGGTCAACCACGTCGTGGATCGCCATCTGCAGTCGTTGCGGCGTCGAATAGGCATATTGATTATTATTGCAGAAGAACACCACGGGAAGTTTGCGGACCGCCGCGAAGTTCAAGGCTTCATGGAAATCGCCGCGGCTGGTCCCTCCGTCCCCGGTGCCGGCAAAGGCGACACGGGATTCGCCCCGGATCTTGAAGGCCAGAGCCACGCCGGCCGCCACCGGCAGATTATCGGCCAGGTGGCTGACAAAGCCGATGACGCCCCGTTTGAGATCGCCCATGTGGACATTGCCGTCCTTCCCCTTGGTGGGGCCGGTTCGTTTGCCGAGATATTGGGCGAGGACTTCGCCGGGGGTGAACCCGCGAATCAGGAACGCGCCCATGTCCCGGTGAAACGGGGCGATAACATCATCGCGCTCAAGGGCGGAGGCGTAGCCGACGGAGATGGCTTCCATGCCGTGGCTGGTATAGCAGCCGCCGACAATGCGGCCCTGGCGATACAGCGCTGTCACCCGGTCCTCTATCGCCCTGGTGAGCCGGAGGTAGTAATACATCTGAAGCAGATCGGCTCGCTTGATTTCCCTTGTCACGTCTGCCAGGTTCATAGCGTCCTCCACGCAGAGTGGTCGAACAGACATCACAGTTCAGGCATATCTCCCCATGACAACAACGGCTGATTCTGCCGGCACAGCGGGCACTCCGCCGGTTCCCACTGCGGCATGTCGAGATCCGTTGTGTAATAGAACGGATGTTGCGCGAGCAATTCATTCATCAGCGGGAATTGGCCGCTGTCACGACGAGCGAAGACCAGCATCCCGGCCAACAGCCCCCCATGGTCGGTGATCACTTTCCCGAGCTTGCTCACACAGTTCCCGCGCGTGGTGACATCGTTGAGGGCGAGGAATCGTTCGCCCGGTTTGATCCCCCCGATCGCGATATCCGTTCCGATCCGTCCGGTCTCGTCACTGTAGGGAGTCAGCGTCACACGCAATCGCATCCTGTTGTGAAGCATGTCCGCGACCCCTTCCGCAAGCAACTTGGCGGCGGAAGCGGTCGTGACGATGCCGGTGATCGGGTCCTGCTGAAATGTCCGTCTGATCCAATCGGCCATATCCCGGGCCACCAGCGTGATCAACTCCGGGACACGGGCGACAGAGTCGAACCGCAAATAGGTCGCCGTGTGGTGGCCTGACACCACTTCCACATGGGAATCGAAAAAGACCGACCGAGAAGTGCGCAAGACCCGCAGAATATCGCGCCCCGTGAGTGCGGTGTGAGCGCCGTCACGAATGATCGTTTCCAGCCTGGAATCGATCACCGGTCCCTCGTAGAGCGTACGCTGCCGTTGTACGAATTCTGCTACCGCCTGCTCACCCGTGATGACACGCATAGTCACCCCCCCGGCGTCGGCCCGACCACCCTTGTTCGCAACAAGCCGATCGGCTGAATCTCCAGTTCCACCACATCTCCCGGTTTCAAGTAGCGATCCATTTCAAGTCCGCATCCGCCTCCGACGGTTCCTGAGCCGAACACATCCCCCGGATAGATCGTCTCACCGCGCGATACATGTGCGATCATCTGCGGAAACGACCAGTGAATCGTCCCGAACCGCCCCCTTGACCATTCTTCTCCGTTCACCCTGGCGGTCATCGTCAGGGCGCCGAGATCCGTGATCTCATCGGGAGTCACAAGACAAGGGCCAAGGGCCGTCGCAAAATCTTTGCCCTTCGCAGGGCCCAACCGGCAGGCCATCTCCTGGAACTGAACATCGCGGGCGCTGAAGTCATTCATAATGCTATAACCGGCGACGTAGTCTTCGGCCTCCCGTTCTGCGATGTCTTTGCCTTTGCGCCCGATGACACAGGCCAATTCCAACTCATAGTCCAGCTTCGTCGTCTCCAATGGCCACGGTAGGTCTTCGTCCGGCCCGATAATGGTACGGTGATTCCCCTTATAGTACACGGGAGCTTTGTACCATTCCGGAGGAATCGGCTGTCCCCGCTTCTTCGACGTGGCCGCGATGTGATCTTCAAAGGCGATAAAGTCGCGCAGCGACGGTGGATTGAGAAGGGGCGCAGCGATCTGCACACCGGCTGACGGATACAAGATCGTCTCACCGGACGGACCTTTCGTGGAAGGGTCGAGCATGACGACATAGCCCATTGCCCGCCGCGCGGCGGCCATGGTCGACGGACCTCCTTCAAGAAACTCCAGCATGTTCGATGGTACCTGAGCATTGGCCAGACGATACGGCTGGGCTTCGCGTTGGTCGGCCAGCCACCGCACGTAGGCCATATTCAGATCAACCACGCTCTGGCCGTGCATGGCCCCCACTCTCGTGAATGGGCCGACAGGAGTTGCGATACGGAAACTGACGAGTTTCATCGGCGACTCCAGCTCAGCGAGTAGTCCGCGACTTCTACTGTTTCCATTTCCGGCCTCACCGTGAAGGGTGTCTTCGATTCGATCATCACTGCCACTTCACTCGTCTGCGTCTTCCCCTTAACGGCGCTCACCGCTTGCGGCTGCGGTCCGTGGTGGATGCCCTGCGGGTGCAGCGT
>CAYHNM010000191.1:0-3964 GCA_964357985.1 uncultured Nitrospira sp.
GGCAGCGGGAGGGATCGAACTTATAGGGCGGCGTCGAGAGCCAGGCGCTGGTCGGGCAGATGGGAATGCAGATGCCGTTGTGCAGACAACGGTCCGGGTGCCGGACAAGGTGATCACGAATGACCATCATAGGCTTCACTCCTTCAAAGAGACCTTGGGAGAAGATCTCAAACATGTTTTTGTCGGGAAGACTGCTCACTTCCACTCCTTCACGAGGGCTTTCAGCCGATCTTTGAGTTCGGGAATCTGTTCGAGATTATTCTCAATCGCGCCGATGATCTTGTCCGCTCTGGCCGACTTGAGCGCATCCTTATCTTTATTAGCTAGACGATCATACTCCACATAGGCTGCCTGATGTTTTGGCTCAAGGTACACACGAGCATCAATCAGTGCTTGGCCGAATTCCCAGGCTTCCGGCGCCAATGGCGGTACGATGGTAAATGAGCCATCGGTGAAGACGATCACTGAGGCACCCTGTTTACCCGTTAAAACGACAGCGGCTTGAACGGTTTTGCCTTCACAGGCCTTCCAGTTCAGTGTCAGCCCGGGAAACTGTTTGGCGAAGGCCACTTTTTCCTGGTTGGCTTTCCACTTTTCTTCGACTGCCATAGTGTCCGTGTATCGTCTTATTGGGACAACGGTGGGAGTTTCGCCGGTGCCGGGTGATCGGGCATGAGCAGCCGGTTGACGACTTCGCCCTTCATCACGTGGCACTCCATAATTTCTTTCACGTCGGCTTCCGACTTGACGGTGTACCAGACGCCTTCGGGGTAGATCACCACGCTGGGCCCTTCGGCGCAACGGTCCAGGCAGCCGGCCTTGTTCGCGCGGACAGTATTTTTCAAATCTAGCCGTTTCGTTTCCTGCTTGAAGACGTCGTGCAACGCTTGCGAGCCGAGTTTCGAACAACTGCCGCGCGGATCATCGGCGGATCGCTGGTTGGTGCAGACGAAGATATGACGTTTGAATCCAGGCATGGGTGTTGTCCTATACGGGCATCGTGGCGGTATTGAGTCGTTCCATGAGCAACTGGACCTCCGCAACATTGAGAAACGGTGATTGGCCAGGCTGGGCATCTAGGATTGTGCGGATTTCACGCAGTCGCAAGAACGCGCGGCGAAACTCTTCGCCTTTGGCCAGTTCCGAGGTCTGAGCGGCAGAGAGCTTATCGTATTCCGTTCGAATATCGCGGAAGTCCCGCTGCAGAGTCTTATGCATCGAGCAGGTTTCGCAATACCATTTCGGACTTTGGTCGGAAGAAGGCGACAACCGATCGTAGGGGCGACCGAAAAAATCTTTTCCCAATGAATATTTGATCACCGGGCCGGAAGAAGCCTGACAGGCATGACAGGATCCGGTTGATAGGTCCATTGCGTGCCTCCTCGATAAGATGAGCGGGAAAATATTCAATGGCGCGCGCATCTTACACCAGGGGTTTTTGGACTGTCTAGTCGCGCAAGAGGCCCTGCTATAGTTTCATAAGGAACGTGGAGGGATCGATTATGAGGAGCCAAGCCTTAGGTCTTGCGGTGGGGGTATTGTCAGGCTGGTTGATACTTCCCAATGGGAGTCATGCCGACTTATGGAAATGCAAACAAGCTGACGGAAATGTTCTTTTCAGCGACAGGGGAGGAGTAGGGTGTCAGGAAGTTGGCTCTCTCCCCGCACTGCAAACGGCGCCGGTACAGGCTGCGCGTGTTCCCATTGAATCGGTGAAGAAGCGGGATGAGGTTGCCCCGGCCCCGTGGAAAACTTCGCAGTCACTGTCATCGCGGCCCTTCGAACCATCCTCAAGGGCGGTTCCGAACCTCTATGTCACAAGGATGTCGCCTTCTCTTGCCGCGAAAGGATGGAGTCGGCCCAATCAGGGCGATATCGCGCTGGTTCAGATTGACCTTGCGCATTGGGCAGCGGGTAACGGGCCCTATTTGGGTACGGACCACCACTTTCGGAGTGTGCCGAGGCAAACCTTTGCCGTGGCTGTGCTTGCTGCGGCAAAGGCGGTCAACTACGACCCGCGATTCGTGCAGGCACAGTTGACGATGCCGGTCGGGTCGATTCTGCATGCCGGGGAGCAAATCGATGGACCAAGCGCTGGTGCGGCGTGGGCGGTCGCTGTGGCAGCCGTATTACTCGGAGATCCTGTGCGAACGGATGTGTGCATTTCGGGCACGATCGACACCAACCTCGTGGTGGGGCCGGTTGGTGGGCTAGAACATAAAATCGAGGGGTGTCACATGATGCGGAATATCCATGAGATGTTGCTCCCTGCCGGTCAGAACACATTTGCTATTACCGATAAAGGAATGGCACGATCTATCAAAGTGACTGAGGTTGGGACCCTGGCAGAAGCGTATGAGATCATGACGGGCCGCCCTCTGAGACCTGCCAATTAGGATCGTGCATGATTATCGGCGTTCCCAAAGAAATCAAAGATCACGAATATCGCGTGAGCCTGACACCGGACGGCGCGTCCGCTTTACACAAGGCCGGCCACAGGGTGTGGGTGGAGCCGTCGGCTGGGGCGGGGAGTGGATTCACCGATGAAGAGTATCGACGGGCCGGTGCGACGATCGCTTCATCCAAAACGGAGGTGTTCGAGAAAGCGGGCCTGATCGTCAAGGTCAAGGAGCCGTTGCTGGCTGAGTGTTCATTGTTTCGTCCGGGACAGATTCTCTTTACCTATCTTCATCTTGCTGCCCTTCCTGAACTTACGAAGACCCTCTTGGATACGAAGATCACCGCCATTGCCTACGAAACGACCGCGGCGCGGGATGGCAGTCTCCCGATGCTGAAGCCGATGAGCGAAATCGCCGGACGCATGTCGGTTCAGGTGGGTGCCCACTATTTGGAAAAGCTTCAGGGCGGACGCGGGGTGTTGTTAGCTGGAGTGCCCGGGGTTGAGCCGGGGAAGGTCGTGGTGCTTGGCGCCGGCGTGGTTGGCGCTTCAGCGACTCGAATTGCGGTCGGATTGGGTGCGCAGGTGACGGTGATCAATCTGGACCTGGACCGGCTGCGCTATCTGGATGATTTGTACCAGGGGCGTATTGTCACGCGTGCGGTGAATGAAGCCGCGGTCGAACAGGCGGTGCGCGACGCGGATCTTGTGATCGGTGCGGTGCTTGTTCCGGGTGCCAAAGCGCCCAAGCTGGTCTCGCGCGCGATGGTGTCGCAGATGAAGCCGGGGGCGGTCGTTGTAGATGTCTCAGTCGATCAAGGCGGCTGTTTCGAGACGACGAAGGCAACGACCCATTCAGATCCCGTCTATCTCGTCGATGGCGTGCTGCACTACTGTGTGGCCAATATGCCGGGCATCGTCCCACGGACATCCACGTTCGCGCTCACGAATGCCACCTTGCCGTATCTCCTTCGCCTCGCCTCAGAAGGAGTCGATCGGGCGATTCAATCCGATCCAGGATTAGCCAAGGGTGTCAATATAAAAAACGGCCATGTGACCTGCTCCGGAGTGGCTGAAGCGCATGGCTTGCGTTTTACCCCCATCTTGTAAGACAATCCGGTTCCCGTTTTTGTGAGTCGCCTTGTCGGGGCGTAGCGCAGCCCGGTAGCGCACTGCGTTCGGGACGCAGGGGTCGAAGGTTCAAATCCTTTCGCCCCGACCAAAATCCATCTCGCTTGTGCCGCGTGCTTCTCATCGAGGTCTCTCTCGTGAAGCACGCGGAGAAAACCCTTCAGTCTTCTTCCCTCTGTCTGGTGCACGTCGTGCGTACGGCGGCTTTTTTAATCGCCGTTGAGTGATGATCAAGAGAAGATCCCTTCCTGAGGGATGTGCCACGCTCACGCGAGCCTGTCCCGAGGCTTCCTTGCTCATTGATGCGAGGCGATCAAACGCAACCAACGATGCTTGTTGAATCACCACGGCCTGATCATCCTCGCGTAGATTTGCAAAACGCGTGACGAGTCTGAGGAGGTGTGAGAGTATTCCACCGTGTTGCGCAATCTGTTG
>CAYHNM010000192.1:0-3951 GCA_964357985.1 uncultured Nitrospira sp.
GTCTTGCGGAAGATCGGCCGGCGGAGCTTGAGATGATCGATGATGCCGCGCGGGGTCAACGGGAAATGCTTCCGCACGAGCTTGTCGAGGCTCTCGACAGCCATTTTCTCAGTGCCTTTGGTATCGACCAGCACCGAAACCGGATCGGCCACGCCGATCGCGTAGGCCAGCTGGACTTCGCACTTGTCGGCGAGCCCGGCTGCGACGATGTTCTTGGCGATGTAGCGGGCCATGTATGAGGCCGAGCGATCCACCTTTGTCGGATCCTTGCCGGAGAACGCGCCGCCCCCGTGGCTGCCGTGGCCGCCGTAGGTATCGACGATGATCTTGCGGCCGGTGAGACCGGTATCACCCATCGGCCCGCCGACCACGAAACGACCGGTCGGGTTGATGTGGTGCTTCACGCTGGTCGGGTTATAGAGCCCTTTCGGCATGACGGGCTTGATGACCTTTTCCATGATGTCGCGTTCGATCTGCTTATTGGTGACGTCGGGGCTATGCTGTGTGGACACGACAATCGTATCGATCCGCACCGGCTTCCCGTTCTTGTATTCCACAGTCACCTGAGACTTGCCGTCTGGGCGGACCCACGGCAGGATTTTCTTCTTTCGCACTTCCGCCAGGCGCTTGGTCAGGCGATGGGCCAGGACGATCGGCATCGGCATCAACTCGGTGGTTTCGTTGGTGGCGTAGCCGAACATCAAACCCTGGTCTCCCGCGCCACCGGAGTCCACACCCATGGCGATATCGCCGGATTGCTGGTGGATGGCTGTCAGGACCGAACAGGTGTGGGAGTCGAATCCCCATGAGGCATCGTTATAACCGACATCCCTAATCACCTCGCGGATGATATCGGGGATTTCCACATAGGCCTTGGTCGAGATTTCGCCGGCGACAAAGGCGATGCCGGTCGTGAGAATCGTCTCGCAAGCGACGCGCGAATATTTGTCCTGGGCAAGGATTGCGTCAAGAATGCCGTCGGAAATCTGGTCGGCAATCTTATCGGGATGCCCTTCGGTGACTGATTCAGAAGTAAATAGGTAATTGTTTCTCATGAACCCCCTCTAGTTTCTGGTTGTCGAAAACCGTCTGTGTGGTGTCTGGCCAGGTGAGTGCTGTGCCCGCGACGGGTTCGTTTCTGTAGAATCGGCTGAATCTTAACGGACTAGGGCTCTTTTGTCTATTTATTCGATAGTAGGGGCATGCCTTCCTGGGTGGGTTGTCGTTGCTTGACACTCGACAAAATCCACTTGTAAGATGACAAAATTTTCGCGCACTTAGAAGTGCTTCAGGCAATCCAATACTTCGGCCGCGACGTAGACCAGGCGGAGATGCCGAGAGAATCGGCAGCAGATTGTTTTGGAGATCATCCAAAATTCTCCGTACGAGTGAGTCTTGTCTAGGCCGAAGACGAATATAGAGCCGCATGAATAGCCAACCTGACGCCCTCCCCAAAGAGCCCTCAATCCGTCCGTCGACTCCCGGTCTTGGCTGGGATGAGTTCTCTCGCGAACTCGTTGAATTCTTTGCATCCGTCAAGCTCGCCATCTTCCTATTTCTGTTTATTGCGATCACCGCGACGATCGGGACGGTGATCCAACAGGGTGAACGGGCCGAGGTCTATGTTCAGGAGTACGGGGAGAGCGCCTACCGGTGGTTTCTCCGTCTCGGGTTTACGGATGTCTATCACACCTGGTGGTTCACGAGTCTGCTCGGCCTGCTCTGTGTCAATTCGCTGACCTGCTTCTATAAGCGGTTCCCCTCCGTCTGGCGCTCCATGAAGCAGGACAAGGTGGGCGTCACGATGGCGTTCATCAAGAACATGAAGCAGCAGGCGGAAATTCCCCTCGACAACACGAAAGAGGCAGTGGCCCAACAGCTGGTGCATCACTTTGTGACGAAGGGATACCGGGTCCTTGCGAAGAATGAGCCGGGAGAGGTTACGGTCTACGCTACAAAAGGAGTGATGGGGCGTATCGGCGCCCACATGGCCCACCTGAGTGCGACCGTCATTATCTTCGGCGGATTGCTCGGGACTTACTATGGGTTTCAGGAGTTCGGTGTGTGTCTCGAAGGCCAGACCTATCATATCCCTCGTGGCAACTTCGACTTGAAGGTCGACAAATTCTGGATCGACTATCACGAGAACGGGTCGGTCAAGTCATACAACAGCACCTTGACGGTGGTGGACGGCGGACAGTCGGTGGTGACCAAGACGATTTCAGTGAATGATCCGCTGGTCTACAAGGGGATCTGGTTTTACCAGTCCAGTTACGGCGACGCGTGGGATCAGGTCGAAGTCGCGCGGGTCAACATCAAGGATAAAGAGACGGATAAGGTGTTGAAGACGGTCGATCTCGAATGGCAGAAGGAACAGTCGCTGCCGGATCTCAATGTGAAACTATCGATCACGGATTTCGTCGCGGATTTTGCCTTCAACTCCACCGAGAAAAAGGTCTATTCCAAGACCATCGAGCATGCGAATCCCGCCGTGAAGCTGGTGATTAATGAACGGGATTCTGTCCAAGCCACCCCGTGGATCTTTCAGCAATTTCCCGATCTCTTCAATATCAAAGATTCCAAGTATCAATTCGAGCTGGTGGGGTACAAGCCGCGGAAGTTCACCGGGCTTCAGATTGCCAAGAATCCCGGGATCAATATCGTGTGGACCGGATGTACGATGATTGTCGTGGGTATCACCCTCTCGTCGTTTATCTTCCATCGCCGTCTCTGGGCCAAGATTGTGCCGGATCAGACGGGGGTGACGGTCCATCTCGGCGGGACAACCCACAAAAGCCAGATTGATTTTCAAAAGGAATTTCGTAAGCTGACGGAAAAGATCCAGACCTTTAAGGCTTGAGCTGGTAACGACTGGCCTCGTCCTTGGGTATGATGCCGAAGCGTAGGACGTTGCGCAGTCGATAGACGTGAGGACATGATGATGAAATCGTTGTTCTTGTTCGATATGACCTTCTGGCTGTACCTGGCCGCCTTGGTGTTGTACATCGGCTACTTGTTTGCCCGCCGGCCGACGATGGCGCTCGCCCCGGCGGGGCATGTCCCCGACAATTTTGATGAGCGTGACGGCGTCTGGGCGACCCAGCTTGGGCAGGTGGCGACCTTGGTCACGATCTTCGGGTGGATGTTAAACACCGGCGCGCTCTTTACCCGGGCATTCGAGCGGATGGAACATTCCGGTACCTTCGCGCCCTGGTCGAATCAGTTTGAGGCGATGGCGTATGTCTCCTGGGCGATTATTCTTGGCTACGTGCTCCTGGAGATGCGCTACAAGATCAAGGCGATCGGGGCTTTCGTCGTTGGAATCGGCTTCATTGCCATGGGCGCGGCATCGCTCCTGCCCTATCGCTATCAGACGGCGGAGCCCCTGGTACCGGCGCTCAACAGCTATTGGATTTACATTCATGTGTCCGTGACCCTGACCAGCTATGCCGCATTTGCGACAGCGGGGGGGCTTGGCGTGATGTATCTCTTCAAAGAACGGGCGGAGCGTCTTGGGAAAACAACCGGCTTCTATGCTGCGTTTCCTGATCTCGAAACCATCGATGAGTTAGGGTACAAAGCCATCACCGTCGGGTTTCCGATGCTGGCCTTCGGGATCATTCTCGGAGCCATGTGGGCGAATTATGCGTGGGGTGGTTATTGGAGCTGGGATCCCAAGGAAACCTGGTCGCTGATTGTCTGGCTGATTTACGGCGCCTATATTCATGCCCGGATGACCCGTGGATGGGAAGGCCATAAGGCGGCAATCTACGCGGTGTTCGGATTCTTGATGGTTATTTTCTGTTTCTGGGGCGTGAATTTCTTGCTCTCCGGCTTGCACGCCTACGCCTAGGGCAGGATGCTGAAAAAGTCCGCCAGCGGCGTTCTCGCGTCGCTCAGAGGCTCAACGTACCAGAGCGTACGCCTTCGCCTCTTCGCTCGCTGCGGCCT
>CAYHNM010000193.1:0-3916 GCA_964357985.1 uncultured Nitrospira sp.
ACCCTGAACGACGGGTCTTCCTGCGCCAGCTTCTGGAGCGCAAACCCCATCTTCTCCTGATCAGCCTTCGTTTTCGGCTCAATCGCCATCGCAATAACCGGCTCAGGAAACTTCATGACCTCCAAGAGAACCGGCTGCTTTTCCTCTGACAGCGTATCTCCTGTCGTGGCGCCCTTCAGACCGACAGCCGCAACAATGTCTCCCGCATATGCGACGTCAATCTCTTCACGCTTATTCGCATGCATTTTAAGCAATCGACCGATGCGATCCTTCGTCCCCTTCGTCACGTTCAACACGGGAGAGCCGGTCTTCAGCGTGCCTGAGTACACACGGAAGAACACCAGCTGACCGGCAAAAGGATCGGTCATCATCTTGAATGCGAGAGCAGAAAATGGATCGCTATCATCCGGCTTCCGCTCAACTTCTTTTCCTGTATTCGGATCAATACCCTTGACCGGAGGAATATCCAGCGGTGACGGCAGGTAATCAACAACGGCGTCCAACAGTTGCTGCACACCCTTGTTCTTGAAGGCCGAGCCACAGAGAACCGGAGTCACCTTCATTGCGATCGTCGCAGCTCGAATCGCCCGCTTAATCTCTTCTTCAGTCAGCGAGTGCCCGTTGAGATACTTTTCCATGACCTGCTCATCGAACTCGGCGACAGCATCGATCATCTTCTCGCGATACTCTTTCGCCTGCTCGACAAGATTCTCAGGAATATCTCCGACAACGTATTTCGCACCCAACGTCTCGTCGTCGTAGAAGAAACCCTTCATCTTCACCAAGTCAACAGTCCCGCGGTACTCACCTTCTCTTCCGATCGGAATCTGAATAGGAACAGGATTGGCGCCGAGCCGGTCAATGATAGACTGAACACTGGCGAAGAATTCCGCGCCGATTCGATCCATCTTATTCATGAACGCAATGCGGGGGACCTGATATTTATCCGCTTGCCGCCACACCGTTTCAGACTGCGGCTCTACACCTTGGACCGAATCGAATGCCGCCACCGCTCCATCAAGCACACGCAACGACCGCTCCACCTCAATCGTGAAGTCAACGTGGCCAGGCGTATCAATGATGTTGATGCGATGCTCGCGCCAGAAACAGGTCGTCGCGGCAGCCGTGATCGTAATTCCGCGTTCACGCTCCTGCTCCATCCAGTCCATGGTGGCAGCGCCCTCATGGACCTCGCCGATCTTGTGCGTCATTCCCGTATAAAACAGAATGCGCTCTGTCGTCGTCGTCTTCCCGGCATCGATGTGAGCCATGATGCCGATGTTTCGCGTATGTTCTAATGATGTTTGACGAGCCACTTCATTCCCCTAAAAAAACACATGTGCCACAAGTCAAGCCGAACTTCGCTGCCGCGACCCGCCAACACCCGAAACTGCGATTCGCAGCACGGCTCAACTGCAGCACAGTACGACGCTACCAGCGATAATGGGCGAAGGCTTTATTCGCTTCCGCCATCCGATGCACGTCTTCCCGTTTCTTCACAGAAGCGCCGGTATTATTCGACGCATCCATCAATTCAGCAGCCAAGCGCTCCCGCATGCTCTTCCCGCCGCGAGTGCGTGAATATTCAGCCAGCCAACGAAGAGCCAAAGAGACCCTTCTCGCCGGACGGATCTCGACAGGAACCTGGTACGACGCGCCACCGACACGTCTCGACTTCACTTCAACAATCGGCTTCACGTTATCAATGGCAGCCTTAAAAACCTTCAACGGATCATTCCCGGTCTTCTCCTGAATCGCGTCGAAGGCACCGTAGCAAATACGCTCTGCCGTGCTCTTCTTCCCACCGCTCATCAGCGTATTCACAAACTTCCCGACGAGCTTGTCGCGATATCGCACATCAGGAAGGACTTCGCGCTGATCCAGAAATTTACTTCTTGGCATGTCAGATACTCTTTCTCGTTAATCCAGAATTTACTTCGGACGCTTTGCGCCGTACTTGGAACGGCTCTGCTTTCGATCAGCCACACCGACGGCGTCAAGAGCACCGCGCACCAAATGGTAGCGAACGCCGGGAAGGTCCTTTACGCGACCTCCGCGCACGAGCACAATGGAGTGCTCCTGCAAGTTGTGCCCGACACCAGGGATATACGTCGTGACTTCCATGCCGTTCGTTAATCGAACGCGAGCCACTTTACGCAACGCCGAGTTCGGCTTCTTCGGGGTCGTCGTATAAACACGGAGGCACACTCCGCGCTTCTGAGGACACCCCTTGAGCGCCGGACTCTTCGTCTTCGCCTTGACGAGGTTTCGCCCTTTTCGCACTAACTGATTGATTGTCGGCATCGTGTTCTAACCCTTATCGCTTTCAAAAATTCACCGGGCTTCTTCCGCAAAGCCGTCGGATTATAGTGATGCAATTATCGCCTGTCAAGTCGCCCCAAGAACCACTGGAATTCCGCCACAATTACGAGCGCGCCGCACCTTCACCGGCGGTCGCTGCTGCCCGTTCTTGTCCGATTTCAGCGCCACCGGAAGCAGCCGCCACCGCAACTGGAGCAGCTTTTTCGCTGATGACGAACGTATCGCGATACTCTTCAAATCCAGCACCGGCCGGAATCAAACGACCGACGATGACGTTCTCCTTCAACCCGAGAAGGCTGTCTTCACGTCCATTGATCGCCGCTTCCGTCAAGACACGCGTCGTTTCCTGGAACGATGCGGCAGAAATAAAGCTATCAGTGGTTAATGCTGCCTTAGTAATACCTAGGAGCACAGGCTTACCGAGCGCCGGCGTGCCACCCTTTCCCAACACGCGGTCATTGGCCTTCTCGAACAGAGCCTTGCTCACCTGGCTGCCCGGCAGGAATTCAGTGTCGCCGGGATCTTCAATCCGCACCTTGCGCAACATCTGTCGCACGATGATTTCGATATGCTTGTCGTTGATGGTCACACCCTGCAACCGATAGACGTCCTGCACTTCATCGACAAGATACTTCTGGAGCTCATTCGGGCCCAGCACATCGAGAATATCGTGCGGATTGGCCGAGCCGTCCATCAACGGTTCACCGGCACGAACCCAGTCGCCTTCGTGCACATTGACGTGTTTACCCTTAGGTATAAGATATTCCTTCACATCACCCATCTTGTTATCGACGAGCACTTTTCGCTGCCCTTTCACGAATCCACCGTAGGACACTTCACCGTCGATTTCACTGATGACGGCCTGCTCCTTCGGCTTGCGCGCTTCAAACAGTTCGGCCACACGCGGGAGACCTCCGGTGATGTCCTTGGTCTTCGTCGTTTCGCGCGGGATCTTGGCCAGCACGTCTCCGGGATGCACCGCCGCACCTTTTTCGACAAAAATGTGGGCACCGACCGGCAAGAGATAGCGGGCCACGTTCGCTCCCGCCGCAACCTTCGCCGTCTTCCCCCCGTCGTCCTTAATCGAAATGCGCGGACGAAGCGTTGCCCCGGAATGCTCGATGATCACTTTACGCGAGAGACCGGTGACCTCATCGAACTCATCCTTCATGGTCACGCCTTCGATGATGTCGCCGTACGCAATCCGACCACCGACTTCCGTCAGGATCGTCAGTGAGTACGGATCCCATTCAACCAGCTTTTGACCGACGGCAATCTTATCGCCGTCGCCGATCTTAATTTTGGCGCCATACACCACGGGATACTTCTCCCGTTCACGGCCGCTCTCATCGACGATCGCAATCTTTGCGTTCCGGCTCATCACCACCCACTCGCCGTCCTTATTCCGGACGGCGATTCCTGGGGTCGGGATGTCGGCATTCTTCTTCGCATCAAAACTTAAGAACTTAATGCGACCGGCATGCTTTGCTTCGACAATTGTCTGCTCGACGACTTTACTGGCCGTACCACCGATGTGGAACGTGCGCATGGTCAACTGCGTTCCAGGCTCACCGATCGACTGCGCCGCAATGAC
>CAYHNM010000194.1:0-3907 GCA_964357985.1 uncultured Nitrospira sp.
ACGCAATGTTTCAATTTGCTCGCGAGCCGGACGGAGGATTCTGTGAGTCAGGTGGGAATCGTCGTCGGCAGGCGATTTGGCAATGCGGTCAAACGCAATCGGTCCAAGCGACGGTTCCGCGAACTCGTCAGAGCCATCTATCCAGACTTGATTCCGGGCTACCACCTGCTTGTATTCCCCAAGCGAGACGCCCTGACGCTTTCGTTCGGCGAGCTGAAGGTATTGTGGACCGCCACACTGTCCAAACATCGCCTTCTGAACACGAGGTCGATCTAACATGCGCCGTCTCCTGGTGGGGCTGATTCAAGGCTACCGATATGTGATCTCACCATGGCTGAGCCCGGCATGCCGATTTGATCCGACCTGTTCCCAATACGCGATGGATGCCATACGCCAGCGAGGCTGCGTGGAGGGCCTGGGACTGGCCTTGATCCGCTTACTCAAATGCCATCCCTTTCATGCCGGCGGGTTTGACCCGGTTAAAAAATAGTTCAACGTTGTTGAAGAAAGTACGTATCTAGATGATGGAGAAACGGGTCATCGTTTTCTTGGTGCTATCGCTGGCGATTATTTTCGGATACGACTATGCGCTGAAAGAGATGGGCTGGCTCCCTCAGCCCTTGCCCACACAAGAGGCCTCCGTGTCACCTGAGGCGGGACCGATGTCCTCGTCGACTGATGCCGCACCGATATCGGCACCGTCTAGCCCGAGCACGGCACAGACGCCTGGACAAAGCCAAATCTCCTCGCCAGGGCTTGAAGGACCAGCTTCTCCGCTCACTCCAACGGAAGAGATTGTGAGTATTGAGACCGATCTGTATCGCGCAAAAGTCTCGACTCGCGGTGCGGTCCTGACGAGCTGGGAACTGAAGCGGTATCAACAGACCGCAACCGATTCGGCGCCGGTTCAATTGGTCAGGCAGGGATCGAAGTTTCCCGGGCCATTAGCCATCGTCACGGCTGATACAGAATTGACCAAGACACTGGGTAACGGTCTCTACACCGTTTCACGAGATTTCTCCAACCTCGATAGCGGCCATCCGATTGGCCACATCACGTTCCAGTTTCGTGATGAGGCGAAGAATCTGCTCCTCGAGAAAATCCTGACATTCCACGCCGACAGTTACCTTATCGATATCGCAATTCGATCGACTGGTCTGGACGGTGATCTGACCATCGGGCTAGGGACGAATTTCGGAATTGTGGAATGGGGCGATGGCTTAATCGGCCAAATCGGTTCGGCTTCCCTCGTCGATGGAAAGGTTGATAAAGACGCACCGGATTCTGAGATCGAGCGCAAAGGCGCTGTGCACTGGCTCGCACTGCAAGATAAATACTTCCTTTCCGTGTTGATCCCGAAGCAGGCCTCGTCCACAGTGGTCAAGAAAGAAGGCGACAAACTGCTTTCCGGAAGCGTGCGCTTTCCCGTTCAGTCATCTGGTTCCCCGTTGAACCTTCAGCTCTACGCTGGCCCTAAAGAGTATGACCCCCTGGTGGCGATGCAAATTGGAATCGAAGACACGATCGATTTCGGCTGGTTTGTTTTTGGCAGCTGGGGAGTTGTGAAAGCAGTCGCCAAGCCGATTTTCTATGTACTCCGCTTCATCAACGACTATACCCATAACTACGGCGTGACCATTATTCTACTCACGATGATGCTCAAGGTTCTCTTTGTGCCGCTTCAGTACAAGAGCTACAAATCGATGAAACAAATGCAGGTCATCCAGCCGAAAGTCTTGGCGATTCAGGAAAAGTTTAAGGAGGACCGGGATCGGCTGAACAAGGAATTAATCAAGCTCTATCGAGATCATAAGGTGAATCCCGTCGGGGGATGTCTCCCGATGGTCTTACAGATGCCTGTCTTTGTGGCTCTCTTCAATATTCTCTATATGACCATCGACCTGCGTCAGGCGCCCTTCATGGCTTGGATTACTGACCTGTCTGTACAGGACCCCTACTATGTACTCCCAATCATTATGGGGGTCACAATGGTGGTTCAGCAGAAGATTACTCCGACCACGATGGATCCGACCCAAGCGAAGATCATGTTGATGCTTCCGGCATTTATGACCTTTCTGTTCATCAATTTCCCGGCGGGCCTTGTACTGTACTGGCTCACAAATAACGTGCTCACCATTTCCCAGCAGCTGATTACCGATCGCGTAATTTTTGCGAACAAGCCGGTTATTTGAACCATCGGCCTTTTTTACGGATGGCCATTCGTTCTGCGACGAGCCTGGGATGGCATCGACGATAGAGTTCGACCATGCTAAATGCTGGAGGGTCAGGAGATACGATCTGCGCCGTCGCTACCCCGGTGGGCGAAGGCGGGATTGGAATTATACGTATCAGCGGCCCTGAAACCCTCTCGATCGCCAGCCGTTTTATCCGCATCCGTTCAGGAATCCCCCTGTGCACAATAGAGTCGCATCGCCTCCACCTTGCCGATATCTTGCGCGCGGATGTCTCCTTAACTGAAGCGTCGTTACGTTTCCAGACTCCCATTGATGAGGCGCTGGTGGTCTACATGAAAGCTCCACGCTCTTATACGGCGGAGGATGTCCTCGAAATTCATGCGCATGGGAGCCAGACCGTGTTGGCCATGATTTCTGAATCTTGCCTCCAGGCAGGATGCCGCCTGGCGACGCCTGGAGAATTTACGAAACGGGCTTTTTTGAATGGCCGTTTGGATTTGTCCCAAGCTGAAGGCGTCCTCGCAACAATCAAGGCCACGTCCGAGCAGAGCGTAGCCATCGCACAACGCCACCTTCGGGGAGATCTAAAGCAGGCAGTCGATCAATTGAGATCCCGGCTCTTGGCCATGCTGGCGCATCTTGAAGCGGGAATCGATTTTGTCGAAGAAGATATCGAATTCGTTGGCCGAGATGAATTGAAGAAGGTGTTACGAGAGACAGCGGACGTAGTCGACGCCGCTCTGAATTCTTCAAGGACTGGCCGTGTACTGAGGGAGGGTGCACGGGTCGTCATCGTGGGCCGGCCCAATGTCGGTAAGTCGAGTCTGCTGAATCGATTATTGGGAGATAGTCGAGCCATCGTCACCGATACTCCTGGAACTACACGCGACCTGATTGAAGAGACCGTCCACTTTGACGGAGCCACGCTATCCCTCGTTGACACAGCCGGGTTACGGGAAACCACAGATGCCATTGAGCGAGAAGGCATTCGCCGTACGGAAGAAGCGGTGCGCGATGCCGACCTTCTTATCATTGTGATTGACGCGACTGATTTGGCCCAGGCTGCCCCAACATTTGACATCCCCATGTTTGACAGGGGAAATGTGGTCGTTGCGCTGAACAAGATAGACCTGCTCACTCCCAGTCAGATAGCGGACTTGTCTGACCACTTCTCTTTGCCGGATGGTGGAGCACCGTTGCCGATATCGACCGTGACGGGTGAAGGGCTTAAGGCATTGCGAGAGGTCATCAAGGACAGAGTTGGACTCCGCAGTCTCGAGCCATCTCAAAGTGTCACGATTACAAATATTCGGCATCAGGAGATTCTTCTCAGATGCCGCGAGTATCTGGCAAAGGCCCTTGACTCGATCGAGTCAGGCACACATCCGGAATGCGTGGCGGTGGATCTTCGGGGTGCCGCAGATACGCTTGGTGAAATTACCGGGGTCATTACCTCGGATGAGGTCCTCCATCGAATCTTTTCTCAGTTTTGCATCGGGAAATAATGGGTGATTTATGGATCAGACGTTCGATGTGATCGTAGTCGGTGGAGGACATGCGGGATGCGAAGCCGCTCTCGCTGCAGCTCGCATGGGTGCTCGAACCCTCTTACTGACGATGGAAAAGGATCGTATTGCCCAGATGTCCTGCAATCCCGCTGTCGGGGGAATCGCCAAAGGCCACCTGGTGAAAGAAATCGATGCCCTTGGCGG
>CAYHNM010000195.1:0-3888 GCA_964357985.1 uncultured Nitrospira sp.
AAATATCAGAAGGTAGCCGACCGTCGTGAAGCGATCGCGACAGCCATGCGCGCAGCCCAGCCCGGCGACATGGTCCTCATTGCCGGGAAGGGACACGAAGACTATCAGATTATCGGGACCAAGAAGTTTCACTTCGACGACCGTGAAGTCGCCCGCGATGCGATCCGTGAGTTAACAAATTGTGCCTGATTTTATTGGGGCTCTGTCACAGATTGGGATGCCCATGCCGCTCTTAACCGGCGAAGAACTTCGAGAAGTGATCAGCGTCAAAATGCTTTCGGGCGATGCGTCCCGTTGGGCGAAGCAGCGCATTCGACAGCTCAGTCTCGATTCGCGGGCGATCCGTGCCGGTGATCTCTTCATCGCCATTCGCGGCGATAAATTCGACGGACATGATTATGTGGCTATGGCCATGTCCCGCGGGGCTGTCGGTGCCATCGTGCAGGATAACTACGTGGTTCCTCCGTCCCTGTTGAAGGCAGGCCCAAAGTCGTCTCCGCCCTTCGTTCTGGGCGTGCGGGATCCGCTGTTTGCCTATCAGCAGCTGGCGACGCATCACCGAAGCCGGTTCAACATCCCGCTGGTGGCTGTGACGGGAAGCAACGGGAAAACCACCACGAAGGAAATGGTGGCGAGCGTGATGGGGCAGCGCTGGCGTGTTTTGAAGACCGAAAGCAATTTCAACAATCGGATCGGGGTCCCTCACACGCTCTTGAGATTGACGGGCCGGCATGAAGCGGCCGTCATCGAAATGGGTGTCGATAATCTTGGGCAGACGACGCGCCTGTGTGAAATCGCCCGTCCGACCATCGGCATCATTACGAATATCGGGCCGGATCACCTGGAGTTTTTCGGCAGCATGGAAGGATCGGCGCAGGCAAAGGCGGAGTTGCTCGATCTCCTTCCTCCGGACGGGACCGCCATCCTGAACTCGGACGATCCGTATTTTGACTATCTGGCGGCGCGAGCCCGATGCCGGGTGGTGTCGTTCGGCTATTCGCCGAAAGCCGATGTGCAGGCACTCCATGAAAAGTCAGACGGGCGTGACGGAACGATGTTCCGGCTGCTCCTGCCGGGGAAGGTCCGGCACACCATCGTGCGAATCAAGGTGCAGGGTTCCCACAATGTGACGAACGCCCTGGCTGCCGCGGCGGTCGGAACGGTGCTTGGCGTATCCGGTGCCGTCATTGCGCAGGGTCTCTCCCGATTCCGTCCGGCCGCGATGCGGTCGCAGGTCCTCGTGAGCCACGGGGTGCGCGTGATCAACGATTGTTATAACGCCAACCCCGCGTCGATGAAGGCGGCGGTCCAACTGCTGGCTCAATCCGGGAGCGGACGAAAGACCATCGCGGTATTGGGCGATATGCTGGAACTCGGAGCAGGCGCGGTACGGATGCACGAGGACGTCGGCGCGTTTGTGGCGCAGCAGGGCATCTCGCAGTTGATTGCCTGCGGGACGTTGGGGCGTGGTCTGGCGGAAGGTGCGCGCCGGGCCGGGATGGAGCCGACAAGAGTTCTGGAATTGCCCGATGCCGCCGCCGCGGCGACAGCCGTCAAAACGATGGCGGTTTCCGGCGACGTCGTGTTGGTCAAGGCGTCGCGCGGGATGAAGATGGAGCAGGTGGTCGATGCATTGCAAGGCATGAAGCGGGTCTCGAAGAAGGCATCGTAACTATTCAGGGGAAGAAACGGACTCGGCGCTGCAAGCCCCCGGCGTCGGTATGACGGTCGTCTTATGCTGTATAACTGGCTGTATCCACTCCACACCGAATTCTCGTTTCTGAACGTCTTCCGCTATCAAAGCTTCCGCATCATTTATGCGGCGGTCACGGCGTTCCTCATCGCGTTCATTTTGGCTCCATGGCTTATCCGGAAACTACAAGAAATCAAGCTGGGTCAGCAGATCCGTGACGACGGGCCCAAGAGTCATCTGGCGAAGAGCGGGACCCCCACGATGGGCGGGATCCTCATTCTCTTTGCGGTGGTCCTCTCCACGCTGCTGTGGGCGGATATTACGAAACCGTATGTGTGGCTGGTGCTCGCGGCGATGGTGGGTTTCGGCGCGATCGGTTTTGCCGATGACTATCTCAAATTCATGAAGCGGCAATCGAAGGGGTTGTCGGCGTCGCAAAAGTTTGCCGCGCAAGTTGCAATCGCCTCGGTGATTGCGATCACGTTGTATTTTCTCCCTGGGTATACGACGAAGCTCAGTGTGCCGTTCTTCAAGAACTTCACGCCGGATCTGGGCTGGTTCTACATCGTCTTTGCCGTGCTCGTCATCGTAGGGAGTTCCAATGCCGTCAATCTGACCGACGGCCTCGACGGCCTCGCCATCGGCCCCGTCATGATCACCGCGTTGGCCTATACGATTGTCGCGTATGTCGCCGGGCATCGATTGATGTCGGACTACCTGCTGATTCCCCACATCGAAAACGCCGGTGAAATTGCCGTCTTTACGGCGGCCATTCTGGGGTCGAGTCTCGGCTTCTTATGGTTCAACACCTATCCCGCTTCTGTGTTCATGGGCGATGTGGGGTCGCTTCCGCTCGGCGCCGCACTCGGTACGGTCGCCGTCATCAGCAAACATGAATTGCTGTTGCTGCTGGTCGGCGGCGTCTTCGTGATCGAAGCGGTGTCGGTCATTTTCCAAGTCGTGTCGTTTAAGTCGCGCGGGAAACGGATCTTCCTGATGGCCCCGATTCATCATCATTTCGAGATGAAGGGGTGGGAAGAGCCCAAAGTCGTGGTCCGGCTCTGGATCATCGCCATCCTCTTGGCCTTGTTGAGTCTGAGCACCTTGAAGTTGCGATAACGAAATGGTGAGCGAAGACGTGATGGAATTGAAGAGCACAAAGGTCACGGTGGTGGGATTGGCCCGTAGCGGTGTGGCCGCTGCGCGGCTGCTGCAGGCTGCCGGAGCTGCGGTGACCCTTGCGGACAAGAAAGAGCGGAGCGAATTGGGCGCGGTGCTGACGCAGATCGATGAGTCTCAGATGCTCCTCACGGTCGGAAGCCGGTACGAATCGGCGTTGGATTCCGCCGAACTGGTGGTCATCAGTCCCGGCGTGCCCTATCGCCTGGAGGCGTTGGAGCGGGTGCGGCGACGGGGCGTGAAAGTGATCAGTGAGTTGGAATTGGCGTCGCGGTTTGTCTCGGCTCCGATGCTGGCTCTCACCGGGACGAACGGCAAGAGCACGACCGTCACGCTGATCGGCAAGATGCTGCAGGACAGCGGGAAGCGAGTCTTTGTGGGGGGCAACCTTGGCACGGCATTGAGCGAAGCGGCGATGCAGACGGTGCGGGCGTCGCAGCAAGGATTACCCAGTCCGTTCGATTTTCTCGTGGTTGAAGTCTCAAGCTTTCAGTTGGAAACGGTTGAGCAATTTCACCCCTGGATTGCGGCGTTACTCAACGTCACCGTGGATCATCAAGACCGCTATGTGTCGATCGACGAATATGTTGCCGCCAAGCGGCGCATTTTCGAGTGCCAGAAGCCGACCGACTATGCGCTCTTCAATCTGGACGATCAGCGAGTCGCGGCCCTTCGCCACAGCGTCAAAGCCAGGGTGCTGGGATTCACCAGACAATCGGCTCTGCCGACGGATGTCACTGGCGGCACGTATCTGGAGGGTGATCGACTTGTCACGACGGTGACGGGTGTGCGGCAGGAGATCTGTCGCCGGCAGGAAATCAAGATCATCGGCGATCACAACGTGGAGAACGCGATGGTGGCCGCTACCTATGCATTGCTGAGCGGCTGCTCGCTTGAGTCGGTCAGACGCATACTCATGTCTTTTCCGGGCCTGGAGCATGCTTTGGAAATTGTTCGAGATCGCCGCGGGGTCCGGTTCGTCAACGATTCCAAGGGAACGAACGTCGATGCCACGC
>CAYHNM010000196.1:0-3888 GCA_964357985.1 uncultured Nitrospira sp.
GCCGCCAAGATGCCGATGATCGCCACGACGATCATCAACTCGATGAGGGTAAAACCCTCTTGTTTACGCAATGCCTTCAACATCGTACTGCCTCCTGGTTGATGGTTCACCGACCGCCCGCTTTCACTCTCTGCTGCTTCTTGCTACCCGAGGCGCTCGTGTTGGCGCCTACCAGGGCTATAGCAGGTTTGATGCCGGTCAGTGCTAAAGACGAACCTATCACCATCTCTCTGGAAATCAACAAGTTATAAGAAATCATCCGACTGGGCGTTTATGCGCCATGGCGGACAGCCCTTCCGCAATCTGCTCAAAACTGCCGAGAATTGGCATCTCGCCATTTCTTTCTGCACAGAATATGGACCGAGTTCATGCGTCTGGTCGATTCCTACTGGGAACCTGGGCTCTATAGAGTATGAGTGATTGAGGTGGTTTCATAGAGAATGATCTCCTTGAAACCATTGATGAACTTTGACGGATGATCGTCGAAGAATAGTCGATTGCCTGGCATGACTGATCGCTCTCTTGATGGATAAGGAGCGCAGTAATCCCCAGAGTCTCGTACGAACCGATTGGAATAAATACGGCTATGGGGCAGATTGCTTAGACTGTATCTTCTCTGATACGCGGCGCTTGGCTTGCTGGATACGATCCTCGCTGGCAGGGTCACCAAGGCCCTGCTCGCGGAACCGTTGAAACAGCTTTTCGTTCGAAGGATCAAGCTCCAGTGAGTGAAGCCAGGCCTCCTTTGCCTCTGACAACTTCTGCTGCTTCACACAGAGTCCCCAGAGAGTTGACCCTCATCAATGAGCCTGCTAGTGTTGCGTCCCGAAAGTTCTTGTCAGAATCCGTTCGCCCTGAGCCAGAGAGGCTCTATGGTCACGGCTGTTCGCGCCAAATTTTCTGCCGGTCACTTCACGCCGATCGAACCGCTTTCCTCTGAAGCGCTCCACGAAGGCGACGACGTCATCCTCCCTGTTGCTTCGGCGCCAGAAAGTTCCCGATCTGCTCTTCTTGAGACCGCGGGAGCTGCCTCTATACAAAAACCCCAAGCACGCTTTGGCATGGCTCCAAAAGGACGCCGCAGTCAAGGTTGCAGACATACGCCCAACAGAGGCGCTCACGTGGCTCGGTCTGTCCGGCGCTTTTCTTTGGTTAATTTCTCAGAGCACATAGTAGACTCGGTTATGCTCAACAAGGCGCTCCAGCCAGCCGGCCTTCGCTTCGATGGGGCAGTCTGCGGCTAAGCTTGAGCGTTATGCGGCTGACCATAGACCGGGAGTAAACTTCGGCGCATGAAGGTCAAAGAACTCATCGAGCTCCTCGATGCCGATGGATGGTTTCAAGTTCGAATGAAAGGAAGTCACCGCCAATTCCAGCATCGGACAAAGAAGGGTACAGTGACCGTTGCCGGAAAGCCAAGCATTGACATTCCACCCGGCACGCTGAACAGCGCATTGAAGCAAGCCGGGCTGAAAAAGGAGAAGTGAACCGTATGCGATACCTTGTCGTTGTCGAAAAGGGGCCGTCATCGTTTGGGGCATATGTTCCAGACCTCCCGGGTTGCGTCGCCGCCGGCGAATCGAAGGATGAGGTTCTAGCGCTGATTCGTGACGCAATTGAACTCCACTTGGAAGGGTTACAGGAAGACGGTCAGCCGATTCCGGCACCTTCGTCCACAAGCGAACTCGTTGAGGTCGAAGCCGCATAACCGCGCGGTCGAGCACGACGCGGGAAAGCGCCGCGCGCTTTCTGGCGCGCCGTGAGCTGCAACGAAGGCATCTATGGAGTGGCGTGCTGACTTTGTATCTTCTCTGATACGCGGCGTTTGGCTTGCTGGATACGATCCTCGCTGGCAGGATCACCTAGCCCTTGCTCGCGGAACCGCTGAAACAGCTTTTCGTTCGAAGGATCAAGTTCCAGTGAATGGAGCCAGGCCTCCTTCGCCTCGGACAGCTTCTGCTGCTTCGCATAGATTTCTCCAAGATGCTCATAGATCACTGGATCGTCACCCACCAGCGCGACCGCGCGCTTGATCTCGGTCAGCGCTTCAGTGAATTGCCCGGCCTTATAAAACGCCCACCCAAGGCTATCGACATAGTATCCGTTGTCGGGCTTGAGCGCGACAGCCTGCCTGGTCAATGACAAGGCCTGCTCCACCTTGACGCCCCGTTCTGCATAGCTATACCCGAGATAATTCAAGGCATCGGCGTGGTGCGGGTCCAGACTCAGGGCCGACTCCATCGACTTCACCACATCGTCAAAGCGATTGAGCTTATCGTACGCAGTCCCCAGGTTGAAATGCAGATCCGCATTCTTCGGGTGATGGCGAAGCCCTTCTTCAAAAGCGCTCAAGGCTGTCTCGAATTGCTCCGCCTGGAGGTGCGCGAGCCCCAGCACAATAAAGGGTTCCGGCTGCTTGGGATTGATCCGCGTAGCCTCGGTCAAGTGGGTGATCGCAGGGGGATAGGCTTTGAGCCGATACTGCAACACTCCAAGATGCATATGGCTGTCAGCATACGAAGGATCGAGCTGAATATTGAACTGATACGCTTCCAGCGCTTTCGGGAACTCCTTCGTCTCCTCATAGAGATAGCCGAGATAGTCGCGCACTTTGAGTTCGGCAGGCCGCGCTTTCAGCACCGCCTGGAGCAGCTCAATGGCCTTAGGAAATTCCTTTTTCTCTCCGTAGATCAATGCCATCCGCAGCTGGGCATCGAGGTCGCCAGGCTCTTCGGCCAGCATCTTGTCGAGTTCCGCAAGGCCTCCGGCGTAGTCCTTGGTATTGACGTAGAGCTGGATCAGATGCTGGCGGATATCCTTATTATTGGGGTTCACCCGTTCAAGGTACCGCTTGAGCACCGCAATCGCTTTTTCCCGTTCCTGCCGGGTTTCGTACAGCGAGGCCTGGGCAAGGTACGCGGGTTCAAACGCCGCATTGACCGCGATAGCCCGCTCGAAACTTGCCAGAGCCTCATCCTGTTTGCCTGATTCGAGGAAGATCCGCCCAAGGTAATAGTGCCCGATCGGCGACTCCGGCGAGACTTTCAATCCCTGCTTCGCGGTCTGCTCGGCCTCCGCCAATCGCTTCTGATTGACGAGGATAATCGCTTTGGGGAAATAGGCGTCGCCCTGTCCTGGGTCACGTTCAATCGCCAAATCCAGCAGTCGCAGCGCTCGATCCGGCTTGCCGGCGCTGGCGAGAATGCCGGCCATCTGCGTCAGCTGCTGGGCGTCCTGACCGGTCCCTTCACCGACTTCCTCCGCATAACGAGCCGCATTGGCCAGGTCACCTAAGCCGAAATAGATCCCGGCCAATCGTGCCTTCACCGAACGCGAGTTCGGATCGGTTTTGAGCACCGCTCGATATTCCTGGATCGCTTTCTCATTGTCTTGGGCCAGCTCGGCTTGATATCCCAGCATGAAATGATACGACGCTGAGGCGTCCGCAGCCGGAGCCACGGCCGGCTTTTTTGGTGCCGCGCCGGCTGATACAGTTTCCTGCGGATGGGGCGCCGCCGCACAAGCCACCACCACGAGAGGAATGAGGATCCCCAAGAGTCCACGCCCCGCGCACAGCGGCATATGACCAAGGGACAACAATGAGGAGGCAACCGAAGACCAGCGTCGTGTATTCACAATAGCCTTTGGGGAAAAGGACTCGGAGTGCATCGTGAGCTGAAAGGAATTATACCGACAGGAGAAAAGACCCGTCAAACGACTTCACGATTCGCGATTATCGAGGCTTTCAAACTTGGCAAACCGATCATGGAAAAACAGATCCCGCTTTCCGATCGGACCGTTTCGATGCTTGCTGATGATAATCTCAGCAATGCCCTTCCGCTCAGAGTTCTGGTCATAGACATCTTCGCGATAGATAAACATCACCAC
>CAYHNM010000197.1:0-3864 GCA_964357985.1 uncultured Nitrospira sp.
TTACGGGACAGAGATCGAACGTCAGCGCGATCCCCGGGCAGGAAGACGGTCCTGATTTGATGACTTGGGCCATCGTGTCGGGAGACGAAAGCGCTCCCAGACTTCCAATGAGTACGGCACTCAGTATCCATGGGAATGCCTTTGGTAACATGGCCACAAGTATACCTTAAGCAGGAAGAAGATGAATTGACCGCGTGCGGCGTTCGCTGTTACGGTGCAAGTATGCAACTCGGCTCCTGGGAAATCGGTCGTGCGCTGGGCATTCCCATTCGCGTCCATGCTTCCTGGTTCCTCGTCTTTTTCCTGGTGACCTCCAGCCTGGCCTCGGGATATTTGCCGGCCAATCTACCCGGATTGTCCGAAGAGCGCTATTGGGCCATGGGGGCCGTTGCGGCTGTACTGTTGTTCGGGTCCGTCCTGCTCCATGAGTTGGGCCATGCCTACGTCGCATTGACCTATCGGATCGCGATCAGCCAGATCACTCTCTTTATTTTCGGCGGCGTCGCGCACATGCGGGAGGAGCCGCCGCATCCTCGTGCGGAATTCCTCATTGCCATTGCCGGTCCGGCCGTGAGTGTGGCGCTCGGGCTGCTGTGCCTGGGAGCGGTTGAGTTGGCCGGAACGGCGGGCGAGGCTGCGGGCTGGCGAGGGTTGATGATGCTGGGCAGCCTGTTGGGATTTGTGAATTTACAACTCGGCCTGTTCAATTTGATTCCAGGATTTCCGTTGGATGGCGGCCGGGTCTTGCGCGCCGGGCTCTGGGCTTGGGGAAAAGATTTCTATCGCGCCACTGTGCAGGCCTCGTGGGTCGGCTTGGTGTTCGGTGTCTTGTTCGGATTGGCGGGAGTGATGGTCGTCATCGCTGCGCTCAGCGGGGATCTGCCGGGATCGATGGCTTCCGACGGAAGCTGGATTATCCTCATGGCCACGTTTCTCTTCGCGACTGCGCTGGCCAGTCGCCGGCAGGCCCGATTGCGCCAGTCATTGGCAGCCGTTCCCGTTCACGATCTCATGGTTCGGACCGTCGTAGCTATTCCACCGGATTGCACGGTTGCAGACGCGGTGAATCAGTTCTTTGTCCCGCATGGGTACGGAGGCTTTCCGGTCGTTTCAAACGGGGAGCTGGTCGGATTGGTCACCGTGATGGACGTCCAAGCCGTATCCCAAACGCTCTGGGCGTGGAAGCAGATTGGACAGATCATGCGTCCCGCGTCACCCGGTTTGATGATTGAGCCGAATGTGCCGGTGTTGGAGGCGATGCAGCGGATGAGTCAGGAAGGGTTGGATCGCTTGGTTGTCGTGCAGGAGGGCCAGGTCATCGGGCTCGTCACCCATTCAGCAATCGTGCACTATCTGCAACTGCACAAAGCGTAACGCCGATCTCTCAGCGACGAGATACGAACGACGCGTCACCGCTCACTCAGAGCGTGCCACGGAAATATTCTGGGCGATGGCGACGCGGATGAGGTGGACGACGAGCAGAAATCCGTAGACCACGCAGAAGAATTTGAAGGTGACGCGATAGAAATCCATTAAAAGGATGGGCAGGCACAGGGCAAAAATAAGGCTGGCGACGAGCGTGACGAAGGTCAGTCGCCGGCAGAATTCATAGGATGGTTCTTTCCCGATCGGCTTGAGCGCGCGGGCATAGCGCTCCGCTCGTTCGAGGCGGGCCTCGTGCAACATCTCATCCGTCGCCCCCCAATAGCGCAACTTGAAGTAGCCCATCACAATAAAGAGCCAGGGCAGCGACCAGAGCGGCCAGAACTGCATGCCCGCATAGCTCTCGCTGCTAATGAGCGTCGCGTAGGACGGCGCATAGAGCAGGCCGAGGACCAACGGGAGTATGCGCTCATCGCCGGGCGGTTCTTTTTCAGGGCCGCCGTGGATCAATTCCTGCTCAAACAGAGGGTAGCCGTACTTCAGCACCACCAGCGCGATGGCCGCGCTCATGGTCTTGTCCGGAATGTACCGGACGATGTTCTGGAACCAGTTCACCACATACCAGCTGATGCTCTCTCCCCATTGCACGCCCAGCATCGTCTCAATGGAACCCCGCACGACGGTTTCCCACTGGATCACGCGAGCGCTGAGTGCTTCCGCCACCTCGGGATTCAATGCGAAGACGGTGCGTTCATTCAGCGCTGCCTGTACGAGCGTCCCTGGGATGCTCATGACCACTGCCCCGACAAGACCGAAACTCAACAGAAACCAGCTATGGGCCAGGGCAGAACTCTTGGCTGTCCGCACATACTTTTGGAACCCCGGTTGTCTCGCCATGACGCCCCAGAAGAGTGCGCCGGTCATATTCACGAGTGACCAGGGGAAGATCACGACATCGGCGCCGGCTTCCGGATACAGCAGCCAGTTCACGACGGAGTTTGAGAGGAGGGCCACGATGGCCCCCCACCAGGGGCCCAAGAGAAATGCGACCAGAGCCGTGCCGGTCATGTCCAGGAATAGAATGCTTTCCATATGGCGGCTGAGTGTGAGGCCGACATAGTTCAACATGACGCCGGCGGCGACGATCACACTGGTTTCGTACAAGAGGAGATAGGACGATCCGCGAAGCGGTTTGGAAGAGAAGAAGTCGATGGTGGAGGTCGATTCAGGCACGGTTCGCTCAGGCCGGGATGATCCCTTCGCCTCTTTCTTGCCGTGCATACGGGTCTGAAAGTCGAGGAGCTTTTCGAGGACCGTGAGCAGCGCTGCCACAAAGCCCGCGATGGTCCCGCCCAGCATTAACAGTTCTTTGCCGAAGTCGTCTGACATGCCGCTCCCTTTTATGGCCGGAAGCCATTGTATCGAGGAAGGAGGGGATCTCCTAGAAAAAGGCCGGAAGTTGCAAGAGCGGGATACTCAAAAAGTCCGCCAGCGTGATTGAAAGGTTAAGGCTGAGGCTAAGGCTGAGATGAGGTAAGCCGAATCTTCGCTTAACCTTAACCTCGACCTCAGCCTGCTTTACTCGCTGCGGCCTTGCTGATCGAACTTTTTGAGTATCCCGCTGGATTGGTAGTGACTAGGCAGCGGCGGGTGGAGCCGTTGGAGGCGGAGCGGCCTGCGCCCGTTGTTGGAGCTTGTGGGCTACGACAGCGCCAAAGAGCAACAAGACGGCCGAATAGTAGACCCAGAGCAGCATGAGGACGATTTCCAGGAGTGAACCGTACAGCCGCACATAGACCGTGGCATACCCGCTATAGGTGACGAACAGCAGTTTGGCGGCCACCCACAGCAGACCGAATGTGATGCCGCCGATCATCGCCTCCCGCCATTGCGGGCGCCGGCGCGGGACGAACCGGTACAAACCGGTGACGGTCAAAAAGGCCAGGCCGAAGGGGATTGTGTAGGTCAGTAGAAAATCATGCGCGGCCAGCGCCACCAAATCCAGCCCCCACAGCTGCGGGACGTAGCTGGTGAGGAAATTGATGATCTGTGTCGCCACATAGGAAATGATCAGGAGCAGTCCGGTGGCGCCCAGTGAGGCGACTGAAATCGCCGTCGAGATCAGGGGGTGGCGTTTCCAGGTGCTTTCGAACACGACGTTCAGCGCGTAGTCCAATTCGTAAAACACCAGGGCGCCGAACCAGGCGAACGACAAAAAGACCGCCCACCGCACACTCTCCAGCACACTGATGCGATGCAGTTCTTCGGCCAGGCGCTCACCCAGCGACGGGAGAAAGCCCTTGAGAAAGCTCAGGAGGAATTGCTCGCCGATCACGTCCTGGCTGACCAGGAAACTGATTCCGTACAACAACAGAAAGACAAGCGGAAACAGAGAGAGAAGCGAAAAGAACGCCAACGACGCCGCCAGACTGGCGCAGCCGTGGCGTTGGAAGGCCTTGAGGAGATCGAGAATGAACCGGA
>CAYHNM010000198.1:0-3862 GCA_964357985.1 uncultured Nitrospira sp.
AGGCGGCATTCGAGGCATGCCATCCCCAGGGGAGCCAGGAAGCCTCGATGGTCAGTAGCACGGCCAACATGGTGAGCGCGGTGATCAGCCCCGCCCAATGTTGGGCATCGCGATAGAGGCCGGATCGTGCGACGATCATCGGCACAATTTCAGCCCTGGTCTGCTGTTCAGCTGCATGGACCGCCTGCCGGATTCGCTCTCGATCTGCTTCCGACAACGCCGCCTCTTTACCAGTCGCCACTCGCGCCTCCTCCTCCGAAATCTCCACCCCCGCCACTGAATCCCCCATCACCCCCCAGCGAGCCGCCACCCCAACCCCCACCTCGACTGCTGTACGAGGTCCAGTCATCAAATCCATGGCCTCGGCGGCCCGACATTGCGCTTCCTAACACCAGAACGAGCAGCAAGGTGACCAGTCCTGTGACGATGGCCGGGATCAGCCAGGGGGACAGCCACAATGAGAGGCCAGTGCCAGCTAGGGCGCCGACCACGCGATTCACATTCGACAAAGCCAGACCGAAGACAACTCCGACAATCAGGGCTATCAGGATCTGACCGACTATGTCCCCGCCGCCTGCAGGCATCGCTGGCCTCTCAGGCGCCTGATAGGTGCCTTCGATAGTCTTCAGAATCGCGGCAACCCCGGCGACAATCCCGCCCGGCAGATCCCCAGAACGAAACCGCGGAACAATTTCGTTTCGAATGATCTGTGCCGACTTGGCGTCCGTCAAGGTCCCCTCAAGTCCGTAGCCCACTTCGATCCGGACTTTGCGCTCTTTCAATGCCACTAGCAGCAGCGCGCCGTTGTCCGTTCCCTTCTGGCCGAGCTTCCACGTCGTGGCGATGCGGTGAGCAAAGGGTTCGAGCGGTTCGCCTTCGAGCGACGGCAGCGTGAGCACGACAACTTGATTGCCGGTAGTCGTCTCGTGTGCCCGGAGATCAGCCGTGAGGTGATCCACCTCGCTTGCCGATAAGACATGCGCCAGGTCCATCACGCGCCCGGTCAGCGGCGGCACTTCAATCGACCAGGCCAGCCCCGGGCTCAGGAACATCGCAAGAAAGACAAAGAGCCGCGCCGGCTTGCGCCAGACACGGCTCATATTGATGAGATTCATCGCTTTGATCGGATTCAGTTAAACTTCACCTCTGGCGGCTTGGCCACGGCCTTTTCGTCCGCCACAGTGAAATTCGGCTTCTCATCCATGTGGAGAAGGAACTTCGCCGTCAAGTTGGTCGGGAAAAAGCGGACCATTTTGTTGTACTCCGCCACCCGATCGATATAGCGCTTGCGTGCGACGGTAATGCGGTTCTCCGTCCCCTCCAGCTGACTCTGCAAATCCCGGAAACTTTGATCGGCTTTCAAGTTCGGATAGTTCTCGGCGATTGCAATGAGCCGTCCCAGCGCTGTGGTGAGCCCCGCCTGGGCCTTCTGGAACTGTTCGAATGCGACCGGATCCTTCAAGGTCTCAGGTGTGACCTGGATACCGGTTGCTTGGGCCCGCGCCTTCACGACACCTTCAAGCGTCTCCTTTTCATGCTCGGCATAGCCCTTCACCGTCGCGACCAGGTTGGGAATCAGATCGGCCCGGCGTTGATACTGATTGATGACCTCGCTCCAAGCCGCCTTGGTATCTTCGTCCAATCCCTGGAGATCGTTATAGCCGCAGCCCGCCGTCAATCCTGCGAACAGGATCACGAGGCCGACGGCCAGATTCATCACAGACGCACGTCTCATAGACTCCTCCTTTTCCCGGCTCAGTCCGGACTGTAGTCCGGTCTGGAGATCATGCTACCATAGCAATAGTCATTAAGATATGTGAGTCACGAGGTCTCGATGTCGCTGGAGTCGTCGTCTCATCTACCGGGCGGATTTCAAGTGCGGCACCGCTCGCTGGGCATCTATCAAGGCAGCGCGATCGAGTTAGCCTTCTGGCACCCGTCCTCAGGAATGCCGGAATATGGTCTGTGTCGGTTCTCCACGGAGATGAAGGCCCAGGCTCTTGTCGATTTTCTCTGCTCGCCGATGTGCGGGGAACCAATGGATCGAGGCGACCTGACCGTCGAGCCTTACGATCTCACCGAACACAACCGCTTGATCGAGGAACACCCGCTCCCCTCAGCCTGGGAAACGCCGACCTAGAGCAGGCACTCCCTGCCTCACGCTTCTGTTGAATAATTGTGCGCAGGAGAGATTCGTTAGCGGGCGACCGAAGATGCCACCGCTTTGGACAAAACCGTCGAGGTCGCCCCGGCGTTGGATTGAATGAACGCGAGCAGCTGTTTGTTGTCTTGCGCCTTCCGCAGAAATTTGAAGGCAATGCCGCGGGAACTAATGGATCGGACCATCGCCGCTACTTCGATCGGAGATTCCTGATCCGATATCGCAATTTCGAGATAGAAGATATCGTCGACGTGAACCTGTGCGTCACTCTTGATGATACAGCCGCCCATCGACAGATCCATCACAATCCCTTCGCCCCGAACCTTGCCCCCTGAAAAAGAGAGAAACAGCCGTACCGGAATCCGGAGATGCTCACGGCGATCGATGGCATGCTTTGGCTCCACAAGCCCGATCCGGCACGCCAGAAACCGATAGCTGCATTCCTGACAGTGAAAAGGCGAAATCCAAATCCATGACGCGACATGTTCCCGCGGCGACTGGGGGAGCGATCGTAGGACCGTGCCTTTCTGGCATTGTGGACAGGTGAGTTGACGAGCCATCCGAAACGATCCCTTCCCTACAGTGCGAGACCACATGGACGAGAACTACCCGTGCAAGTCTTGCTGCGTTCGACCCATCACAACTGCCCCGAAGACCTTCGGCAACAGGCACAGGCTCTCGCAACTCACTATAAATGTGTTTAGTCGTCAGTCAAGCTGAATGCCAAGTTCCGCAGCCGTTCCACTCTCAGACCTCCGCCCCTCCGTATCGCGCCCGGCAGCCTCCCTCGTCCTCCCTTGGTGGGGATATCAACAATCGTAAATATTCTTGGACGATTTCATACCCCGTGCAAATATCGTAGAAGTGTTAGGAGGGCTTGTGTACCGTCGCGATATTTCATCCACACTGCGGATCCTGGGCGTGCTGTTAGGAGCGTTTGTCTTCTACCACATCTGGACACAGCCCCCGACGACGCCGGTGCCCACCCCCGCATCGTTGCCCGCGACGAATATCGATGCCACGCCCAATTTCCCTCCGGCGTTGGTCGAACCGGCTCCGCCGCAAGACATCCCTCGGACCCGGCTCATCGAATTCGGCGAGGCTCCGAGCCCTGCCCATCAGAAAGTTAGGGATGCACTTGATCGAAACGAATACGCTGAAACAGAGTCGGCACTGCGTACGCTCAGCAAGACGCAGATCGCCGCGCCCCGCGACAAAGCATACGTGGCAGCTCTGTGGAACAACCTCGGCGTTCAACAGGAAAAGAATGGCGGGATCGATGTCTCCGTCAAAGCCTTCAAACGAGCGGTCGCATTGGCACCGCGCAATCCAACCGCTCTCTTAAATCTCACGCAAGCTTATTGGGGACTCCGACATCCGTCCCTCACGCCTCAATTCCTTGAAAGAGTGACCCAGGTCGTACCGGATGACCCGTTCCCTCATCTGGCGCTGGCCGAACTGCTGATAGACAAGGGGCGGTACCTGGATGCCGCTCAGCATCTGAAACGGGCAAGAGCACGAATCCACCGTGATTCCAATCTCACGGCGCTTCTCGAGAAGTTAGAAGGCAAAATTGCGAAGACTGCTCTCAGAACACAACAGACGAAGACGCTCGCTCCAACGACGAAACCAGCCAAACAAACTCCTGTGCAAGAACTCCTTCCGCCCCCAGCGGACACCTCTACACCAGCTTCCATGGAA
>CAYHNM010000199.1:0-1174 GCA_964357985.1 uncultured Nitrospira sp.
GCACCACAGAAAACAAACCGCCGATGGCCAAGGCGACGGGATCCTATCTAGTCGCTATGGATCAGGCAAGGGTGAAACGGCGGGGTAAGAGCCCACCGCAGGGATGGTGACATCGCTGGCACGGTAAGCGTCGCCCGGTGCAAGGCCAAATAGGAAGACACGTGTGGCGCTCGCAAGGGCGCGGCACAACGACTGGCCCGGTCGAGGTCTTCGGGTAGGTCGCTCGAGGTTCGGGGTAATTCGAATCCCAGAGAAATGATCACCCAGGCATGAACTCCGGTTCATGCGGGACAGAATCCGGCTTATAGGTTTCCTCGCTCGCGCTTTTTTCGTTTTTGGCGGTGCTTCATTTTTCTACTCGGTCTTGCTGATGAGGGGGATGGCCTTGGCGGCTCTTGACCCTCATCTGGTGTGGTGTTAGGATCTCGTATTCTTTCCTATTGATATTGCACAAATTTCTGTGTGGATTGGCCAGAGGTTCTAGGATCGCCATTTCGTGAAGGGCTGCACGTTTTTGAAAACAGTACTCCGGGCATCCGGGGGAGGGAAACGATATGAAGCTCAACGGGTCTGAGATATTAATCGAGTGTCTCAAGCGGGAGGGGGTCAAAACGATCTTCGCGCTTCCCGGAGGCGTCGTCCTCAAGATTTTCGACATGCTGTATCAGCAGAAAGATCTCCAAGTCATCCTGACGCGGCATGAACAGGGTGCCGGCCATATGGCCGAGGGTTATGCCAAGGCGACGGGGAAAGCGGGCGTGTGCCTGGTGACGTCAGGCCCCGGTATGACCAATGTCATTACCGCGTTGGCTGATGCTTATATGGACTCCGTTCCGTTGGTCTGTTTCAGCGGCCAGGTGCCCACAAGCCTGATCGGCAACGATGCGTTTCAGGAGGCCGACAACATTGGGCTCAGCCGACCGTGCACGAAGTACAACTTCCTCGTGAAGGATGTCAACGATCTTGCGATGACCATCAAAGAGGCGTTTTACATCGCGACGACAGGCCGCCCAGGTCCCGTCCTTGTGGATATCCCCAAAGACGTGTCGATGGCCACAACCGAATTTGTCTACCCCACCTCTGTCTCAATTCGCGGGTATAACCCCACGTACGACGGCAACAAGTGGCAGATCAAGCAGGCGGCCGAAGCCATCATGAAGGCCAAGAAGCCGAT
>CAYHNM010000199.1:1274-3860 GCA_964357985.1 uncultured Nitrospira sp.
ACGGGGAAGGTGGCGGAGTTCTGCCCCCATGCCAAGGTCATTCATGTCGATATCGATCCGACGTCGATCAGAAAGAACATCCACGTGGATATTCCAATCGTCGGGGATTGTAAGACCGTTCTGCGTGAGTTGAATCAGATTCTCCGGGCGTCGGTCAATGGTGAGCAGAAGGAACTACGGAAACCCTGGTGGAAGCAAATTCGGGAGTGGGAAGCCGCCCACCCGTTGTCGTATCAGCAGGATGCGGATGGACCGATCAAGCCGCAGTACGTGGTGAAGCGCCTGTATGAACTCACCAAGGACCGTGACCCGATTGTCTCAACCGATGTGGGCCAGCATCAGATGTGGGCCGCGCAATATTTTAAGCTGGCCAAGCCGAATCGCTGGTTGACGTCCGGTGGATTAGGGACCATGGGCTTTGGTTTTCCCGCGGCGATGGGCGCGCAGGCGGCGTTTCCCGGACGGCTGGTGCTCTGTATTGCGGGGGACGGCAGCATTCAGATGAATATGCAGGAGATGGCCACCGCGGTGGTGAGCAAGCTTCCCGTGAAGATCATTGTCTTGAATAACCGGTTCCATGGAATGGTGCGGCAGTGGCAGGATTTGTTCTACCAGGGCCGCTATGCATCCAGCGATCTTGAGAATACCCCGGACTTTGTGAAGTTGGCGGAAGCCTATGGGGCCGTCGGTCTGCGGGCGAACAAGGTGGGCGATCTTGACGCGGTGCTCAAGGAAGCCATTGCGGTGAATGGGCCGGTGATTGTGGATGTGCCGACGTATCGGTTTGAAAACGTGTATCCGATGATTCCAGCCGGAGGGTGTAACCACGAGATGATTTTGGAGGATCCGCCGGAGTTGAAAACAAAGCAGGCGGGCACATCCAAAGTGACGCCGGACGGTAACGATACCGTCCTGACCGCGTAAGGTACTCGAATATGGAACACATTATTTCCGTCACGGTCGAAAATAAATTCGGGGTGTTGTCCCGCGTCGCCGGGCTGTTCAGCGGCCGGGGGTTCAATATCGAGAGTTTGTCGGTGGCGCCGACGTTGGATCCTTCGATGTCGCAGATGACGGTTGTGACTTCGGGCGACGATCGCATCATCGAGCAGATCGTGAAGCATCTCAATAAGCTCATCGACGTGATCAAGGTCGTCGATTTGAACGAGAGCGAGTTCGTGTCGCGCGAGACGGCGTTGATCAAGGTGCATACTAAGCCCGAAGATCGGGCAGAGGCGCTCAGAATCGCGGACATTTTCCGGGCCAACGTCATTGATTCGACGCCGGCTACGTATACGATCGAAGTCACCGGCGATCCGAAAAAGATCGAAGCGATCATCAATCTGTTGCAGCCGCTTGGGATTAAGGAATTGACTCGAACAGGGCGAGTGGCCGTGGCGCGGGAGCCGATTCGAGCCAGTGCGGTGCAGCCCAAGAAAGTGGCGCGCGAGTAGTCTGGAGTTCACGGTAGGTAGTATCTATTTCTGAAACAGGGCGTTCCTGAGGAGTTCATGATGAAGATTTATTACGACAAAGATGCCGACATTCAGCAGATTCGCAATAAGAAGGTCGCCGTGATCGGTTACGGCAGCCAGGGTCATGCGCACGCCCTCAACATGAAGGAGAGCGGCGTCAATGTGGTGATCGGTGTGCGTGAAGGCGCGTCTTGGAAAAAGGCGGAGCAGAGCGGGCTCAAAGTCATGCCGGTCGCCGATGCGGTTAAGGCGTCCGATGTGGTGATGATCCTGGCGCCCGATGAAATGCAGGCCGCTATCTATCGCCAAGATATCGCACCGAACCTGAAGTCCGGTTCATATCTCGCATTCGGGCATGGCTTTAATATTCATTTCGGCCAGATCGTGCCTCCGGCAAACATCAATGTGTTTATGGTTGCTCCCAAAGGGCCTGGGCACTTGGTTCGGTCGGAGTACACCAAAGGGAGCGGCGTGCCGTGTTTGCTTGCTGTTCATCAGGATCCAAGCGGGACGACGCGGCAGGTGGGCCTGGCCTATGCGAGTGCGGTCGGCGGTGGCCGTGCAGGCATCATTGAAACCAATTTCCGTGAAGAGACCGAAACTGATCTCTTCGGTGAGCAGGCGGTGCTGTGCGGTGGCCTCACATCGCTTATTCAGGCGGGCTATGAAACGTTGACCGAAGCGGGCTATTCGCCTGAGATGGCGTATTTTGAGTGTTTGCATGAAGTGAAGCTGATTGTCGATCTGATCTATCAGGGCGGGATCGCCAATATGCGCTATTCGATCAGTACCACGGCCAAGTACGGGGATATCACCCGTGGGCCTAGAGTGGTGACCGAGCAGACGAAACAGGAAATGAAAAAGATCCTCGGTGAAATTCAGACCGGTCAGTTTGCCAAAGAGTGGGTGCTTGAGAATCAAGCCAATCGTCCTGTCTATAATGCGTTGCTCGCCAAAGGCGAAGCGCATCCCATCGAGGCCGTAGGGGCCAAGCTCCGGGCGATGATGCCCTGGCTGAAGAAAGATCAGCTGGTCGACAAGACCAAGAACTAGAGGGGGCTAGCCCTGTGGCTGATCGTGCCGTCGGTGTCCCGTTTGCCAAAGAGGGATT
>CAYHNM010000200.1:0-3842 GCA_964357985.1 uncultured Nitrospira sp.
AAGGGGTGCGCCCTCAGGATCAAGGTGGAGATCTCGCCCGGCTGGTCGATCTGGCGAAGAGCAAAGGGCTGGACTATTTGATGGTGGTGGTGGTCTCGAGCGCGGAGCAGGAATATCCCGTCACACTGTTTTTAGGATGGACGACTCATGCACAGCCGGGCTATCGACGGGACAATTGGTCGCTCCTGGAATTCGCGCTGCTCGAGGTACAGTCCGGCCGCGCGGTGATGCAGGCCGAGGGGCGAGGATGGGCCACGTTGGATCGCCCGACAGCCCCGGGGATTAATCAATGGTATCCGGTTGTCTATCTCAGGCCGCAGGAGCCGGAGCGGCGTATCTGGCCGCCGACCTATGAGGGAGCTCCCAATACATTGCGCGTGGTGTCGTTTGAGCAAGCCGAGAAACGGCTTGCATTGAAGCTCCAGAACTCCTGGCTGGGTCAGCTGGAAGCCGATGCGGCGGCCCGCCGAAGCAGCTGAGCCTCACGACTCGCTATGCAAGTGTGGCGTTCAGGTCGTTCGACAAGTCCTCTTCAGGCCACAGAATAGGTGGCCTGAAGAGGACTTTTCCTCTTTGAAGCCCAAGGAATGATTAGTGTAAGATGTACCGTTCGATCGGTCGCTACCTAGCTGGTTGCCGATCAGAGTGAGGTGTCTTGTGAGTTCAACCGTCGGGAGGAACTGAGCATGGTCTATCGGAGTCAGCAGGCGACCAAGTTTGTCATTGGTTGTGGGCTTGTACTTGCGGCCACGGTCGCAGGCGGGCTGATCGGAACCCCCGCGACATTGGCGGCAGGAGTTCCTCCGGCATTTACCCAAGGTTTTTCTGAGATCGTGAAGAAAGTGACCCCTGCCGTTGTGAATATCGCCGTAACGGGCGGCGGCGGGGAAGGTGGCCGTCGTCGTGGCGGGCTCCCGCCCGGTCCGTTCGGCGGACCTCCTGGTGGTGGTGATGAGCCGGGCGGAGGGGATCTTCCGACGCCGCCTCCGATGCCGCCGGGTCCTCCTGGGGGGCATGGGCGACCTGAGCAGAGTGCCGGATCAGGGGTCATTCTGGATCCCAGTGGCTACATTGTCACAAACAACCATGTGGTCGAAGGTGCGACGCAGATTACAGTGACGCTGAGTGATCGGCGTGAGTTCACGGCCAAGACCGTGGGAACAGACTCTAAGACAGATTTGGCCGTGATTAAGATTGAGGCCAAGGATCTGCCCTCGCTGAAGTGGGCCGACTACGACAAGCTGGCCGTGGGCGACCTGGTGTTAGCCGTCGGCAGTCCCTTCGGGCTGAGTTCCACGGTGACATTGGGCATCATCAGCGCATTGGGCCGCGGGAACGTCGGCATTGCCGATTACGAAGATTTTATCCAGACCGATGCGGCGATCAATCCGGGTAACTCCGGCGGGGCGCTGGTGAACATGAATGGTGAATTGATGGGGATCAACACCGCCATTTTCTCCCGCACCGGCGGATCGGAGGGAATCGGATTTGCCATTCCCAGCAGCATCGCGGTGGACATTGTCGACAGTCTCCAGAAAACCGGCAAGGTCGTGCGCGGTTGGATGGGCGTCGCGATTCAGGAAATCACTCCGGCCCTGGCGAAGTCGTTTAAGTTGCCCGAGCAGCGCAAGGGCGTACTCATCAGCGACGTGAATGAAAATGGCCCGTCGCATGCCGCCGGAATGAAGCGCGGCGACGTCGTCATTGCGTTCAACGGCAAGGACGTACAGAGCGTCAGCCAGTTGCGCAATCTCGTGGCGCGGACCATGGTGGGTAAAGATGCCCAGGTGAAAGTTCTGCGCGATGGAAAAGAGCAAACCATTTCCGTGAAGGTTGCTGAACGGCCTTCCGACGAGCTGCTGGCGAAGAAGGAAGCGGCTCCGCCCAAAGAGCAGGGTGAGACGATCAAGCCTCCGGACAATGTGCTGGCGTCGCTCAAGATCCAGGCATTGGACAATGCCCTGATGAGCCAGCTGAATATCCCCGCCAAGACCACCGGCGTGGTCGTGACCGGCGTTGAGCCGGGCGGTCAGGCTGAGGCGGCGGGATTACAGCGCGGGGACATCATTCAGGAAGTGAACCACGAGACCGTCAAAACAGTGGATGAGTATCTGAAGGCTGCGAACAAGATCAAGAAAGATGAACCGGCCGTGTTGCTGGTGAACCGGCAGGGCAACAGCCTGTTCGTGGCAGTCAATCCGAAATAGACCGAGATTGCTGCGCCGGTGATCATGCGAGATCCGGCGCAGCATTGTTCCGTACGATGAGGGCGCGGTGCTGAACGATTTCAACCGGTGGTTGCAGGACTCGGTCTTCAAACCGCTGGAAGACAAGAAAATGCCGGTCATGGAGCACCTGGTGGAGCTCCAGGTCAGGCTCACACGCGCCGTCATCGTGACCGCGATCGTCTTTGTCGTCACGTTTTTCTATGCCGACGCCCTTGTGAAATGGCTCCGCATTCCCCTCCAAAATATGTTCGTGCCCAGCACGTTGTCCTGGGAGCCGACGGATCTCCCGACGGTGCCGTTTGTCTTTCTGGCTCCCGGTGAAGCCCTGTGGCAGAACGTCAAAGTGGCCGGTTTGTTCGCCGTGGTTCTGGCGACGCCCTATATTCTGTTGGAGTTCTGGCAGTTTGTTGTGCCGGGTCTGCATGTCCAGGAGCGCCGGTTTGTCGGCCCTTTTGTCATGTTGAGCACGCTGGCGTTTCTTGCCGGCGTGACCTTTTCATTTTTCTTTGTGCTGCCCTTTGCCTTGAATTTTCTCATTTCATACGGCGTGAATGCCGGCTTTATTCCGCAACTCTCGATCGCCCAATACGTCGGCTTTGCCTTGTGGTTTTTGCTCGTCTTCGGGCTGATCTTCGAAGTGCCGCTGGCGATTACGCTGATGGCCAAGCTGGGCTGGGTCGATGCGCCGTTTCTGCGGCGCTATCGAAAATGGGCGCTGCTGGGGGCCTTCATCATTGCCGCCATTCTCACGCCGACGCCCGATCCATTCAACCAGTGCCTCATGGCGTTGCCCATGTATGTGTTTTATGAAGTCGGCATCATCAGCGCGGGTTTCTTCAACAAGAAGAAACCGGTGCAGGAAGAAGCCGACGCTGCGGATGTGCCGCCGCTGACGCCGGCGACTGTAGCGGCCGGCGCCGCGCGCATGTCGAAGTCCGGCGACAGCGAGTATGTTGGAGTGCCGAGCGGAAACCCCCGTCGATAACCGAAGCCTCAGGCTTCATACGATATAGAAGGACACACTATGGCCCGCGAACTGAATGTCATTCAACCGTCCGCGTCCGGTGGAAGCGATGCCTGCACCTATATGTGGGCCTGCGCCATTTGCGACGAGAACGAATCCTGTCAGAAGGATAAAGAAGGCCATAGCCGGTGGCTCGTCGCCAAGCGGATGGAGCGCATCGAGTACAAAGTGCTCATCATGAGCAACAAGGGCGGCGTCGGGAAGAGCACCTGCACGACCAACCTGGCAGTCAGCCTCGCGCTCAAGGGCTGGCACGTGGGCATCTGCGACATGGACATTCACGGGCCGAACATTCCGAAGATGGTTGGCGCGGAAGGGCAGAAGCTCAAGATCAGCACGTCCGGAGGCATCATCCCTTTCCAGGCCTATAATCTGAAGATCGCCTCCATGTCGTTCCTGCTTCAGAACCCGGACGATCCCATCATCTGGCGCGATGCGTACAAGTATGAATTCATCAATCAGCTCCTCGGAGGGGTCGATTGGCAGGATTTGAATTTTCTCCTGATCGATCTCCCGCCGGGAACCGGGAACGAGTCGGTCACGACCATTGATCTTCTCGGCACGGTGAGCGGCGCTGTGATTGTCACGAC
>CAYHNM010000201.1:0-3822 GCA_964357985.1 uncultured Nitrospira sp.
GCGCCGGCAATCAAGCCGACGATCAGAAACACGAGTGCATAGTAGAGCATGGTTCACTCCTCTCTATGGAATGGAACGTCAGTCGACCGATCCTCTGAGGCAGGGCCGACATCCTGGCCGCCTCCATGAGCGGACCACGACACGAGACACCGAGCCGTTCAGAGAACCTCTGTTATCAGGGCGGCGGAGACTGGGGAATCGGTCACGCTGGGAAACAGCAGGAAGCGCAAGAGATAGGACAGTCAGCGGAGCGTCACACGGGACACCTTCACCCTGGACGCAATGGGCATGAGAGTCAAGGAGTATAATCCGGACGCGAATAGCCGAATGATTCGGGCCATTCCCCATGAAACAGAACGCACAAGCAGCGTCAGCCGACGAGTTTGATCCAGAGATAGGGTGTCAGATAATAGGCCGCGAAGGAGAGCAGCACCCCGATCACCGCACCGAACAGACTTGCCACGTAGAGCCCGGCGAAGGGAGAGAGAAACACGATCAGGATCATCAGCAGGGCAAGAGACCGATGGCTTTCATAGAACCTGCGACGGTGCTCAGAGTTGAAGGATTCGGTGAAGGACGGATCGGAATGACCAGGCATAGTGCGAGTATAGAACAACACCCGCACACAATGCATGCGGGGCAGAACGCGCGCCCTCGTGGGAACCTGCACCCGTCAGAAGCGAAGGAACCTGCTCGTCGATCGGACGGCGCGGTCAGCGCACCCAGGGTGGCGTGGCCGGAGGCGGAGGCGCAGGCTGATCGAACAGGTCAGGGGGCCTCGGGGACGGCTCCGGAGGCAGTGGCAATCCCGGCGTGGAAGCCGGACGCCTGAATCGCACCACGAGCCCGCCCATCACATCCCATTCACGGAAATTTTTCCGCGCTGACTGCGGGTGCTGATTGTGGCACTCGACGCAGGACCGGACCAGCGCCAGATCCGCCGAGACCGCGGTGAAATGATCCCCGTCCGCAAAACTGAGAAAGCTCTGCTGCCGGTCCTTCTCCAGCTGAATCAAGGCCTTGGTTTCCGCCGGAGTCCTCGGCCGGTTCGCTGGGTTGAGCGGCGTCAGGCTGATCAGGCCGATCTCGACCGACGTCACCTGTCCGGCGGCCGCCTTGACGAACTGCGCGGGAAGCGGAATGAAATGCGCGTCCCGCTCCCAGTCCTCACGCGGTTCTGGGCCTGTCCCACGCGTATGCTCCACCACATGCAGCACATAGGCCGTGCGAAACGCCTTCACCACATCGAGAACATAGCGGGCAGTCTGCTCATACGACAGCTCAGCCGCGGTGACAGAAGCCCCAAGAACCATGAAGCAACCGGCTAAGCCCGCTGCCAGCCCGTGACGCGTTGACATCGCACAACCCTCCCGACAAATCCGATAAGGGAGAGAACGAGCGGCAGACCAACCAACTGCCAGAGGACCGGGCATCACAGAGCAACGAAGCGCCCGCTCGAACTCAGTCCGAGTTCACGTCACTCCCGAAAGGCAAAAGAAATCATCGGGGTCCAGTGCTCGTTTCCATACCCGTCGATAAAACAGGCCCGCCCTTGCAAGAGCTCCCCCTTCTGCCTGACCGGAGGGAGAATCAGCCAATCCGCCCGCCCTTCCGTCAACCCGCGTGACGGGATATCGGTGTGACCATACAGATACCCCTGGGCCTGTCGCACGAGGATATTCCCTTCAACCCGATGGGACGTGGGGATAAACCAGTACCGCGCCCCATAGACCACCAAGCAGGTCTTGGGCACGAGGACCGGCTCACTGCTGATATTCGTAAAGAAAAACTCCCCGACCACCTGCATGCAGGGCGCGCCGTCCTTCTGCCCCATCTCCCACCACACATTGGCCGCCTGCGCCGGCAAGACCACCAGCGTGCGCTTCGGCACCTTCCAATACACCCGCGCCACGCGCGCATTGAGCGCATCCAGCCATCCACGCACCCCGAGCTGCCAGAGCCGGTACACGCCGCCGATCACCACGACCAGACAGACGACCGCCCCGATGAAAGCCAGGAATTGTTCCAACTCGTCAGGCATAACCATATGTCCTATTGAATAACCCGGCAACCACTTCCCTCAAGCCCGTCACAAGACGACCGGGGGAGTTTCCATACCAATTCTGCTCACACCCTGGCAACAACTATTTCGCCAGACGATCACGCTCGCGCCGGCCGAGTCTCGCACAAACCTGGAGCATCCGTCGAACCAGGCACGCGCCCCACTCGACGCCCCCTTTAGAGCGGAAGCTCGTCCGACAAGAGACGCTGCGCTTGAGTGATCGCCTTCAGCAATGCAGTCCGTTCCTTGTGCCGTTGCTTCGAGGCCGGCACGCCCGCCACAAACCGTTCTGCCGCTGCCGTCAGATTCTGCAGCATCTCGGTCAGATCCTCTGACGCAGGAACCTGCGCCTTCGACGCCGCACGGGCCAACGCGAGCCTTCGCCGGGGCCCCACATACATCTGCGGCGCAATCGGATTGTCCTTTTCCAACTCAGGTCGTCGAAATACTCCCATAATTCCTCCTCACGATCAGACAATGAGAAATAATTCGCCACTGTACTCGATTCCTGGCGGGAATTGCATCGGGTCTCAAGAGACCTACCGTTCCATCACAGCGTTTTGACTCTCCTCATTCATCGACCGTCCCTCATCATGCTTGGCCGGTTTCACGGTCGACGTATGCTTCCCCGATTCCGACGGCGCGGCGGGACGAGGACCGGAGATCGCGCAGCCGGTCACGGCAAACAGGAACAGGGAAAGGGTGAACGCAGCCATCATCGACATAAAGGCCTCCTTGGACCGATGAGCAGGTGGCGTGTGCATGAGTCTCGCACGGAGAGGGGGCATCAGTCGAACGCGGGGATGCGCCGCATCGAAAGAGGACTTCGCAGACTCATCCCCCGCTGAAGGTAGCGCCAGTCTATCGGCGGTGAGGGAAGATCAGGAAAGCAGAGCCTCCGGAGAGCCCTGCATAGCAGGAGACGTATCTTACGCGGCCCGTTGTCTGAGGGCCGGCTTAAGACGGGTACGCAGTTGTCGATACAGACAGTCTTCCACGGCATCGATCAAGAGATGCAGCCTCGCATGCTGAAAACCCGCCCGTTTCAGACAGGGATCGCTCAATAATCCGACCAGCAGGCTCATCCCCGTCACAAAAAGCCCCACGGTGAACGTCGCCACCACCACCTGCCAGAACGACGGCTTCGGAGGAAATACGGAATAGAACGCCGAGCCCAGACCAGATCCGAGTAGGAAGGTGGACGCCGCCCGGTCCTTGGCCCGCTGTCTGGCGATATGATCGCCGATCCCGGAAATACCGAGCGAGTGATCGCCGAAGAGCAGCCATCCCGCCGTCAGCGTCAGCATCGTAGCCACCGTATCCAACACCAGCGCCCGGCTGGACGAATGTTCACCGACCAAACGGGGAATATCGGAGAGGTCCTTCAGCGCCTCAGCCGACAAGGCGCCCGACGCCAGCAACGGCCCTACCTGTTTGTCCCTGGTGAAGCGCTCCAGCAGCCCATTCGGCAAATCCCGCCGGTCGCCCATCGTGCAAGGCCACTGCAACAGTTCGACGGCAATCAGCCGTTCGATCTCTTTCTGATAGCGCGTCTTGAGCCCCGCCGGCAGCAGCCCGATCAGATTCGCGCCCGAGCGCCAGCCCAGCTTCACCGGCACCTCCAGAAACTTCTTCAAAAAGAGCGAGGGAATCGCCCAGAGTGCATTGACCGGATAGCAGAGCAGATCGCTGGCCAGCGACTGCTTCTGAAACGCGATGGTTTCCTGGAGCGAAAAGTGGCCGGCCACAAAGCCGTCCAC
>CAYHNM010000202.1:0-3777 GCA_964357985.1 uncultured Nitrospira sp.
GTGGGTGACGGCGCCTCGATCATGACCGGGGCGAAGTCCATTGTGGAGCAGGCGTTGCAGTAACGGAATCGTCCTATGCCATTACGAAACGGGCTGTCCGAAGAATTGAATCGCCAGGGGAACGAGCATTTCGCGCGCGGCCTCTATACGGAAGCCTACACCTGCTACGCCAAGGCGCTGGAATGTGACCGGATGACCGGGGATCAGCGCGCGATGGCCGCGACACTCGGGAATCTCGGAAATATCTGTGCGGTCAGCGGCCGGCGGGACTCGGCGCAGACGTACTATCAGGAAGTGTTGGAGCTGCAGAAGATTCTCGGCGATGAGAAGGGCATCGGGACGACTTTGGGGAATCTGGGTAACCTGCGCGCCGACGCCGGAGAATGGGATCGCGCACGCGCCTACTATCTCGAATCGCTGGATCTCCTGACGAAGACACATGACGAAGCGGCCAAGGCGGTGCTGCTCTCAGACCTCGGCCTGGTCGCGCGGGAGAACGGACAATTCGATCAGGCGATTCAATACTACGAACACTCGCTCGTGCTGATGCGGCGGCTGGGCAATCAAGGCGGCGTGGCCGATGCCTGGCGGATGATCGGCCGGACGTTCCTGCTTCAGAAGCGCTACGACGATGCGATTGCCTGTTGCCAGACCAGCCAGTCCATCGCCGAACGGTCGCGTGACGACCTGCGGACCGGCGGGGCGCGGTATGTGCTGGCGCAGTGTTATGAAGATCTCGGCCGGTTGCAGGAGGCGGCCGATCTTCTTGAGCTTGTCGTGCATATGGACCGCAAATATCAGCTGCCCAAGCTGGAAGAGAATACGAATCGTCTGATACAGCTCCGCGCCAGGCTGGCGGAGACCGATCCTACTCCTCCCTATCGTGAGTCGCATGCATGAGTGATCTGACTATTTCCGCCTGGTCGCAGCTGCGTACGGCGCTGATGCGGGCCTTCCCTCAGCTCTATGAATTGGAACCGGGCGGAGCCCTGGCGATGGACCTCGGGTCTGACGGCTGGTTGTTGGAGGTCAAGCCGGAGGGGACCGTACTCTGTCAGTACGGGATCGCGATGGACGATGTCATGGCGTTGATGTCGGACGGAACGCCGGAGGATCTCGGCACGGACGAAGTGGCGAAGCAGGCGAAGTATTTTATTCAGCCGGCGGTTGGGAAATACCGGGCGCTGCTCCTGCAGTCGGGATTTACCGAAGAAACCGAGATGAACGAGGAGTTCGTCGCGGCGACGTTTGCGCGGCCGGTCGATGTCACCAATCCTTCCAAGGTGCAGGATCTCATGCGGTGGTGTCTGCGACAAATCGGCGGGGCCGCGTGAAGCCGCGCATCACCACATTCGATGAGTTTCGCGACGCGGTGTCGGCCTATCGATTGCCGCGCATTCTCCTCACGGCGCTGGAGCTGGATCTTTTTACGAAGATCGGCACGCGCCGCTGGACGATCCCTCGGTTAGCGAAGGCCGTATCCGTCAGTGAGCGGGGACTCTCGATCCTTTGCCGCAATCTGGCCATGTCCGGCCTGCTCACGAAAACGGGCCCGGTCTACCGAAATAGTCGATTGGCGGCGACGGCGTTGAATGCCCGACATGCCGCCTATCGCAAAGACTATCTGAAACTCATGGCGAGCCATTGGCAGGACTGGGCGCGTCTGGGCGAGTCTGTGCGGACAGGGCGACCGTTGGATGAGGATGAGCCGGAAGAACCGGGCTATCGTCAAGGATTCACCTGGGCGATGCACTACCGGACGTTGGAGACAGCGCCGAAGATTGCCGCGCAGGTGGATTTGCACGGCGCGGCAACGTTGCTCGATCTGGGTGGAGGACCAGGCACCTACGCCATGGCGTTTCTGTCCAAGCATCTACGTTTGCGCGCAGCGGTCGGCGACCGACCGGCTGCTCTTGAGGTGGCCAGAGAAATTGCTGCGACGCATAAGGCGGGATCCCGGCTCAGCTATGTGCCGGTCGATTTCACGCAGGAGGCGATTCCCGGCACGTACGATGTCATCTGGTACTCCAATGTGCTGCATATCTATTCACCCGCCACGAATCGCGCCATCTTTCGGCGCGCGCTTGCAGCTTTAAATCCCGGCGGGCGACTGTTGATTCAGGATGCGCTTCTGCACGACCGCGAAGGGCTCCACCCAGCCGAAGCGAGTCTCTTTGCTGTCTCGATGTTGCTCTTCACGGAAGAGGGCAATACCTATTCGGCGAAGGAGACGAGCGTCTGGCTGAAGGAGGCTGGGTTTGCGACGACTAAGGTGTTGCGGATGAAGCCGGGAACGGAGGATTGGGAGGACGGGATCCTGGAGGCGGTGGCGCCTGGGGCGGCACGTCCAGGAACGCGCGCCCGCCGAACGCAATCACGAGGAAGTTCAAGAGCCCGCTGAAGCCATTGGCCGTCAACATGGCCACGGTCGGCTGGTCTTTCGTAATCAGCTGGACCATCGTCGATAAGTCCAGCGCCAGTCCCACGGTTCCGTAGATCACAGCGGCCATCGTCGCCCATCGATACCCCAGTCGCACCGCAACCAGCAGGAACAGCGGTAGGCCGATGAGAAAGCCGACGAGAAAGCGGCTGGGCTCTGCCTGGTCCGGCTGCCCCACGAGAAACAGGGTCGCCATGCCCACGGCGGTCAGGCCGATCAAACTGATCATCAATCCCCAGGGTCGTATCATCTTCTCACTATAGCTTGTTCATGCAGCGGCAACAACGGCGCCTTGATGAGAGAAATCCATGGGTGGTAGCCTGCTCGCATCATGGGAGCGCCGTTGCCAGTCAGCCAGTTCGATCCTCAGCAGCCCTGCCTGCTCATTTACGATGGAAATTGCCGGCTCTGTGTCGCAGCCAAAGAGGGACTCGGCCGGGCCGGAATGGGTGAAGCCGGGTCAGGGGTTCGGATGATTCCCTACGAGAGTCAGGAAGCGGCCAGCGCGCTGGGGGAGCAGTATCGACCAGGCCCTCCATCCATGGCCTATCTCATCAGTCCGGCAGGCGGGGTGTCGCAAGGAGTTGCCGCGTTTCTCCCGTTGATTCACGGCCTCCCCGGTGGGAAGTTCGTCCGGTGGATGTTGCAATGGTCCATCACACGAAGATTGGCGGAACGCGCCTATCGCTGGCTCGCCCGACATCGCTATCGGCTGTTTGGCGCAGTCATTCCTTACAGGTGAGACCGGTCTGTCCCTAACCTCATTATTCCATCCCTCCCCCCTCTTTCGAGGGGAATCCTCCCACAGTGGGGAATATACGCGGCGGGTTCGACACAGGCAGAATGACCCCAACATCACGGAGGGGCCATGCCAATCATTTCTTGGATCAGCCGTCTTCTGCAGTCAGTGACCGGTGCCATGTCTCCCAAACTTCAAGTGAAGAAGCTCCACGCGTCCCGCCGTCTGCGTCATTCCATAAAAAGTCTGGCCTGGGGTCTTGTGGGCATCATGCTCGGTCCGTCGCTGGCCTGGGCTGAGGTTGCTCCGGTCAAAGCGGGGATTGTCGCAGCCGGGTTCGGCTATCAGGTCGGGGACGTCTCGACGATCACCGTGAAGATCTATGATCCGCAGAGCGGCGAGGTGCTTTCGGATGACACCTATGAGTTGAATGTGAAAGAAGAGAGCGCGATGAAAGGACCGCAGCCGCAAGCTCGGATTTTTGCCGGCGGGGTCGGCCCGGGCGCGACGGACCTCTCCAATTTCGTGTTGCGCGTCTATGATGCGACGACCGGAAAGTTTCAATGGGAAGGGAACCTGAATCTGACGCCTCGTGATG
>CAYHNM010000203.1:0-3769 GCA_964357985.1 uncultured Nitrospira sp.
GGAATTGCTGGAAGCAGGCGTGCACTTTGGACACCAGACGAACCGCTGGAATCCAAAGATGAAGAAGTATCTCTTCGGTGAACGCAACGGCATCTACATCAACGCCAAGCAACAGACGCTCACGCGGATGGAACAGGCCTATGCCTTCGTCCGGGACACCGTCGCCGCCGGTGAAACCGTCCTCTTTGTCGGAACCAAGCGGCAAGCCGCGGAAATTCTCCAGGAGGAATCCACGCGCGCCAACATGTTCTACGTGAACCAGCGCTGGCTCGGCGGCATGCTGACGAACTTCAAAACCATTCGTCTCAGCATCGACAAGATGAAAAAGATGGAAATGACTCTGCAGAACCCGACCGAGCATGGCCTGAAGAAAAAAGAAATCATGCTCATGCAGAAGGACATCGTCAAATTGCAGAAGTATCTCTCCGGCATCAAGACCATGCGCGGCCTTCCGGGCGCAATCTTCGTGCTGGATACCCGCATTGAAAAAATCGCCGTGCAGGAAGCGACTCGACTGGGGATCCCCGTCATCGCCATTCTGGACAGCAACTGCGATCCCGACAACATCACCTACCCGATCCCGGGGAACGACGACGCCATCCGCTCCATCAAGCTGATCACCTCGAAGATTGCCGACGCCTGCATCGAAGGCGCGCATATCAAGACGCAGCGTGATGAGGCCGACTTCCAGGCGGCTCCGGCCGCAGGCGGCAAGCCGGCCGCACTGAGCGCGGCTCCGGTCGCATAGCGCATTTCGACAACCAGACACTCACGGCGATTTTTCTCACCGCGTAAGGATAGAGGACCATGGCAGGATCAAGTCAGCTTGTGAAAGAACTTCGGGAAAAAACCGGCGCCGGCATTCTGGATTGCCAGAAGGCGTTGACTGAAAACGGCGACGATATCGAGAAGGCCATCGACTATCTCCGGCAGAAAGGGCTGGCCGCGGCCGCCAAGAAAGCCGGGCGTGAAACGAATCAGGGGTTGATCCATTCCTATATCCATATGGGAGGAAAGATCGGCGTCCTGATCGAAGTCAATTGCGAAACGGACTTTGTGGCGCGCAACGAAGAGTTTAAAGCCTTCGTGAACGACCTGGCTCTCCAGATCGCCGCAGCCAATCCATCATACGTAAAACGCGACGATATCCCCGCAGACCTGGTCGAACGAGAGAAAGCTATCTTCGAAGGGCAAGCGAAGGAACTGGGGAAGCCCGCGGCGGCCTTGCCGAAGATCGTGGAAGGCAAGCTGGAAAAGTTCTATCAAGAGAACTGCCTGCTGGAACAATCCTTCATCAAAGACCCAACCGTCACCGTCAAAAACCTGGTGGCGCAGAAGATTTCTAAGATCGGTGAGAACATGAACATCCGCCGGTTCACCCGCTTTCAGTTAGGCGAAGCATGAGTTCTGCGAAATACCGGCGCCTCCTCCTGAAAGTCAGCGGGGAGATGTTGGCCGGTGAGCAGGGCTATGGGATTCAGCCGTCAATTCTCGAAGGGCTGGCGCAGGAAATCGCCTCTGTCGTGGCCCTGGATGTCCAAGTTGCCGTCGTCATCGGCGGCGGCAACATTTTCCGCGGGCTTGCCGCCAGCGCATCCGGGATGGAACGAGCCTCTGCCGACTACATGGGCATGCTCGCCACCGTGATGAATGCCCTCGCCCTCCAGAATGCCCTGGAACGGGTCGGCGTCATCACTCGTGTCCAATCCGCCATTGAGATGCGCCAACTGGCCGAAGGCTACATTCGCCGGCGAGCCATCCGTCATCTGGAAAAAAACCGCGTCGTGATCTTTGCCGGCGGCACCGGCAATCCCTATTTCTCGACCGATACCGCTGCCGCCCTTCGGGCCATGGAAATCGGCGCCCAGGTCATCCTCAAGGGAACCAAAGTCGACGGGATTTACGACGCCGATCCGGTGAAAAATCCATCGGCGAAGAAGTACAGCGAGATCCCGTTTCTCTCGATCCTGAATCAAAATTTAAAAGTAATGGACTCGACGGCCATCAGCCTCTGCATGGACAACAACCTTCCCCTCATCGTGTTCAAGTTGACCGAACAGGGGAACTTCAAGCGGGTCGCGCTCGGCGAACCCATCGGCACGCTGGTCACGATCAGCCCGCGCTAGCTCATTACGGAGTACCGCCATGTCGAACGCAGCTGCAGTCAAGCAAACCCTGACGACCCACATGGACAATGCCGTGGAACACCTCAAGCGGGATCTTGCCGGCTTGCGGACAGGCCGGGCCTCGGTGGCGCTCCTGGATGGCATTCGGGTCGATTACTACGGCACCATGACGCCGCTCAAACAGATCGCCAACATCTCGACTCCGGAAGCGCGGCTCATCACGATTCAGCCCTGGGAACCGCAATTGATCAAAGAAATTGAGAAGTCACTGGCGAATTCCGGACTGGGCGTGAATCCCTCCAACGACGGCAAGATGATTCGGGTCCCCCTCCCCCCGCTGACTGAAGAGCGCCGCAAGGAATTGACGAAGATCTGCAAGAAACACGGCGAAGATACCAAAGTACAAATCCGCGGCTTCCGGCGCGATGCGAACGAAGAGTTGAAGAAACTCCAAAAAGATGCGAAGTTGACCGAAGACGAACTGCGCAAGGGAGAGCAAGAAACCCAGAAGCTCACCGAGCAGTACGGACAGAAAATCGACGACGTGATCAAGAAGAAGGAACAGGAGATCATGGAAGTCTGAGTCAGGCTTCCAGACCCATCCTCATCGCGTGCCGACCATTTCTACATCCTCTCCGACCTACGCCACCGTCGACCTCTCCGCCCTGACCCATAACCTGACACAGTTGCGCCGTCTACTCTCGCCAGGATGCGAGATCATGGCGGTCGTCAAGGCGAATGCCTACGGCCACGGTGCCGTCGAGGTTGCACGATCGCTCATCGCGCAGGGAGTGGCCCGTGTCGCCGTCGTCTCGCTCGACGAGGGCATTGCCCTTCGATCGGCCGGGATCACCGTTCCTATTGTGATGCTTGGTCCTCTGTTCCCAGAGCAGATCCGTGACGTCATCGCCCACCGGCTCACGCCCGTCATCAGTGATCGTGCGTTGCTCCCAACTCTGGCGCAGGCTACGGCTTCGCTCGCAACCCCCTACCCGATTCATCTCAAAGCGGAAACAGGCATGGGCCGTCTCGGACTGGCCACCGACGAGCTGCTGAACCTCATCGACTCAGACCAATTGCCGGCGTCGCTCAGGATCGAAGGGTTGATGACCCACTTCGCCGATTCCGACGGCCCCACAACCGGCCAAACCGAGCACCAGCTCGCGCGCTTTCAAAACGTCGTGAATGGCATCATGGCCCGCGGCCTTTCTATTCCGCTGATTCATGCCGCGAATAGCGGTGCCGCCGTTCGCTATCCACGCTCGCACTACTCGCTGATTCGACCCGGCATCATGCTCTACGGTTATCACACCTTGCCGAAATCGATCTCGACGCCCGACCTCAAACCGGTCTTGTCATTACGGAGTTGCATCGCGCAGATGCGCGCCATCCCAACCGGTGGCACCATCAGCTATAACGCGACCTTCGTGGCCAAGCGGCCAACCCGTGTCGCCGTGCTCCCGATCGGCTATGCCGACGGATTCAACCGACGGCTGTCCAATCGAGGAGAAGTCCTCGTACACGGGCGGCGCGCCAAGGTCATCGGCCTGGTCTGCATGGATATGGTGATGATTGATGTGACGGAGATCCCGGACGCTGCCGTGGGGGACGAGGTCATCCTGATCGGCCGCCAGGGAACCGAT
>CAYHNM010000204.1:0-3741 GCA_964357985.1 uncultured Nitrospira sp.
TGGTGCGCGAGGCGGGAATTGAACCCGCACGCCATTGCTGACCCAGGATTTTAAGTCCTGTGCGTCTGCCGATTCCGCCACTCGCGCATGCGGCGCAGTGTAGCGGGAATGTCGCCTGAGCCGCAACACCTTGGTATTGCTCCCCCCAATAACTCGGGCAAGAGAAAGAATTGGACCGGAGAGGAGATCTACGTTTCTAGATTTCTCACGAAGCAGCGGCAGGCCAGGTTGAGCGAGAGGAACACTCTTCGCTCAACCTAGGCCCAAACTGCCGCCTTTGCCACTGGACTTAGGCTGCCTCAATCGCTGGCCGGATCTCCCGACGCTGGACGAGTTGCCGACCGCGATTCATTGCATCCTGTACACCGGACTGAACATTGCGGCCCCAGCGTGTCGCCTGAACCTGCGCCTTCTTGGCATAACGACCGATATCGCGACGAGTTTCCGCTCCTGACTTTGGCGCAAACAATAATCCCAACCCTGCTCCAATCACCGCTCCACCGGCAATCATCGCGGCGACCTTGGCTGCCTGCTTTCCCTGTTCTGACATCGCATGCCTCCTGGTTCTTGGTGAAGGTTTGTGGAGGGTCTCTTTGATGCCCTCCTGAATGAGGAGTACAGCAGATACCGTGCCAGGTCATATTCTGCTTAATTTCGCCAGAATTTCCTCGATCACCTCTGCCAGGGTTAGGACCGTCTCATGAAGGGTGCCGTTTTCTCTACAGTCGGCAACACACCCGTTACAGAAATCTTACACTCCTGGGCTTATCACGACAAAGCGGCCACAGGATTGCCCTTCCGGCTATCGTCACCATGCCTGTGAAGCGCGTCTTGCTTTGAAACGTCGTCTTCCCTATGATCCGATCAGTCAACTGTTGGAGGTCTCATGGGTTCGTTTGCGGCGCTTCCCTATCCCCATATCAATCCGGTCTTCCTGGATCTCGGTCCGCTCCAGTTCCGCTGGTATGGTTTGATGTATCTGATCGGGCTGACCGCCGCCTATTTCTTGATTCGTCGCAGAGTTCGCGAACAACAGATTCCTCTCACCCCCGATCAGATCTACGACATGGTCGTGTACGCTGCGTTCGGGGTCTTTATTGGCGGACGCATCGGGTACACCTTGTTCTATAATTTTTCCTACTACGCCCAGAATCCTTTGAAAATTTTCGCCGTGTGGGAAGGCGGCATGTCCTTCCATGGCGGCCTCATTGGGACGATCATCGCGTTAATCTGGTTTAGTAAGCGACAGGGATTGCCCGTCTACACCATTGCGGATCTGGCTGCCGCAGTGACGCCGATCGGACTGGGATTCGGTCGACTCGGAAATTTCATCAATGGAGAGCTGTTCGGACGGGCGACCGATGTGGAGTGGTGCATGGTCTTCCCGGCAGGAGGGCCAGCCTGCCGCCATCCTTCGCAACTCTACGAGGCAGGACTGGAAGGTATTCTATTGTTCACGATCCTCTGGTTGCTCGCGCGCGCTTCACCGCCGCCAGGGTCGCTGTGCTGGACGTTCATCGCCGGCTACGGTATCAGCCGGATGATCGTAGAATTAGTTCGAGAGCCGGACCAACACATCGGCTTTGTGCTCGGGCCGATCACGATGGGACAGCTGCTCTCGGCTCCCATGGTCATGTTGGGTCTGTTCATGCTGGTGTGGGGATATCACAAACGGTCGCTGGAGCGATCACGTTCAGTGCCGCATCCTCAATAGGGCATCTCGTCGTCATCCAGGCCGACGTGGTGCCCCAGCTCGTGCATGAGCGTGTCGCCGATTTCCTGTACCATCTCCATCTCCGTGTCGCATTGTCGGAGAATCGGCCCGCGATAGAGTGAGATCTGCGCCGGCGCCTGGCCGCCTGAACGAAAGAATGACTCATCGTTCAGCGAGAGGCCATGGTACAGACCGAGCAACTCCTCCCCTTCCTCAACCTCCAGATCTTGCAGCACCGACGCAGGAGGCTCATCTTCCACCACGACCGCCACGGTATCGAGCAACCGGGCATACTCAGCAGGCAAATCCGCTATCGCCTGTTGGACGATTCCGGCAAAAGACTCCGCCGACAGTCGCTGGCGCACTCCGGACCTCGCTAGAATCGTTGACCAGGCGTAGGATCCAGATAGGATTTCTGTCGCAGGTTGTGATTGAGTCCGGTCTCTCTGAGCGGTGGGGAATCCCAGATGACTTTATTCCCCGGAGCCAGGTTCGCCGCCTCCAGATAATGCTTCTTGGCTTCTGCCTTGTTGCCGATGCGATCCAGCGATACCGCCAGGTTATAGTGCGCCTCCGCCAGGGTCGGTTGCGCAGAGACTGCGGTTTGAAAAGACTGAACCGCCCCGGCCCAGTCTTTTGACCGGAAGAGACGATCCCCTTCCGTCATGGCGGCAGCCGCCTTCGTCGAAATATCACTAGGCATCGGCAGAATCGTGACGGGAGCTTTTGCCGGACTCATACAGCCGCCGGTCAATCCGCAGAGCACTACCAGCGCAAGAGCAAATCGCATGGTTCATCTCCTGTTAAAGTTCAACTCCAACCCCGCAACGAAGAAACAGCACATGGGCGGAAATCTGCGGCAGCTGTAAACTTTTTTGGGCTGCGGTTTTATAGAGAGTCATCTGGACCCGATACCGCTCGGCCCGCTCCTGCGCATCCTTCGCCGTCACCGTGTCTGTCTTATAGTCCCCAATCAAGATTCGATCGTCAAGCTGGTAGATGACATCCATGACACCGTGCACGATCTGGCCCTCTTCCCAGGACATGACGAACGGCACTTCACGGCCGATAATGGTGGCCAAGGCCAGCCGCCGATACAGATCAGACCGTACAAAGCTGCCGAGGATCTCTTGCAATGAGCCTGAAATTGCCGGCATCAGCCCGGCTTGTTCAGAAGTGAGAATCTGCTGCGTGATGGGCTCGATTCGATCGAGCAGCCCGTCAGCCGGCGAGTGAAAATCCCACTGCTCAAGGATGCGGTGAGCCAATATCCCGACCAGCCGCCCTACTTCTTGATCCGTTCCATCCGTAGAGGGACGGAAACGACCGGGCAGATCACCTTGCGCTATCGTGCTCGGTGTTAAATGACGGGGCGTACGACAGGCTTTCTTCCAGCGATCCTCCCGCTCACTCCATAATGTGGCAATGGCGGCAGAATCGAGGACTCCGGTGACCTGACCCACCGCACCGGGTCGACTTGCACGTTTGCGCGATGGCGCAGTCGTAGTCCGATGAGGTATCACAGACGCGCCGATCGTCAGCGCCTCTGTTTCAGAAGCACCCACCACACCCTCCCCGATCTCTTGCAGCATCCCTAAGACGGTTTCTCCGGCTGCGCGGACGGTCATCCCTCCGGACAGCACTAACATATCCTTCGCCCTGGTCATGCCGACATAGAGCACCCGCCGCCGCTCGGCGTCCTCCCGGACTTTCTGCTTCTCATGTACCAACACCGCGCCGAAATTATGGACACCGCCAAGTGAGAGGCCATACGATCCGCTGGACCAATCAAACGTCACGAGAGGCACGCCTCGCTCCCTCCCGCTTCCCTGATGCAGACCCGGCAAGACGACAATGGGAAACTCCAGCCCCTTGGCTTTATGAATCGTCAAGACCTGAATAGCATTGGACGATTCTTCGGACAAAGGACTCTCGGCCTCATCCGGCTGCTCGTCAAGCCTGGCAACCATCAGGTCCACAAACCCGCTCAACGTCAGATGCGGCCGATCAGATAAGGCTGCGGCGGT
>CAYHNM010000205.1:0-3734 GCA_964357985.1 uncultured Nitrospira sp.
CTAAGAGTCTACAGCATAGTTTGCGGTACAAAAAGAGACTTGCTATAGTCCGCGCAGGTGGAGGGTTGTATGGGATTTGAGCCGAACTATATCGTGATCGACGGGCAGACGTTCAGCAAGGTGAAGCTGGCGTTGGACAACCATGTCTACAAGAATTGCCAGATCGACGATTGCGATCTCTACTACAGCGGCGGGCAATATGAACTGCTCGATACCCACGTGACGAATTCACGCCTGGTCCTCAACCACCCAGCCAAGGGCATCTACAACGCCCTGCAGATCTTCAAGATGAAATCCCCGAGTTCCAAAGTCGTCTTCGAGTAACACGTTTCGTATCTCGTGAAGCGTCGTTCGTCTCCCGCATCACCGAACATCATCGCCTTCTGCCGAATCGGCTCCGCAACGAGGGTAGCGCTCAGCTTTGACTCCTTGACAGAGCGTACGATATCACGTACCGTTACTCACATCATAGGGTAATCGACTCGTCTTGGAGAATCCGCCATGACCACGCTCAAAGCCAGCGCCGCTCGCTCAAAACTGTATCGGCTTATCGACGAAACTGCGGCCTCACACGAACCGATTATGATCGCGGGGAAACGGTCGAGCGCGGTGCTCGTGTCCGAAGAGGATTGGCGCGCGATGCAGGAAACCGTGTATCTCCTCTCCATCCCCGGCATGAGACAATCAATCCGCAAGGGGATTGCTACTCCTATCGGAAAATGCTCGAAAGACCCCGGCTGGTGAAGTGGCAACTCGTCTTCACGAAGCAGGCCCAGAAAGATGCGAAGAAAAATGCTGCGGCAGGTCTGCGAGAAAAAACAGAGCGCTTGCTGGATGTCCTTCGGAAAAACCCGCTCCAGACTCCTCCGCCCTACGAAAAACTAGTCGGTGACTTAGAGGGTGCCTATTCGCGGAGGATCACCATCCAACACCGGCTCGTTTACCACGTTCTCGCACCGGACAAAATTGTGAAGATCTTGCGTATGTGGACCCATTACGAATAGCCCACGTGACCGATTCCTCAACCACCCAGCCAAGGGCATCTACAACTCCTTGCAGATCTTCAAGATGAAATCCCCGAGTTCCAAAGTCGTCTTCGAGCAACACGTTTCGTATCTCGTGAACGTCGTTCGTCTCTCGCACGTATTGAGACGGTTCGACCTCAGTCACGAGATACGCTTCACGAGGGACGAGATACGGCTATTTATTGACAGGAATGTTCTCGGTGCGTTTCACGATGTCGATCGCCTGGAAGACAGGGTCTTGCGATCCCTTGGAGGCCTCGGCTTCGACACGCTGGAGGAACGGCGCAGGACCGGTGATCGGCGCGTAGTTGAGCGTCACATCGACGTCAAATGTCTTCGTGTCTTTCGGCGTCGGGAAGGTAAAGGTTTCGACTCTCGTTTCGTCCGGCTTTAAGACGGTGTCTTCCAACACTTTCGCCGCCTCAAAATCAAAGACGGTCTTCTGCCCCTTCGCATCGGCATAGGTCCGGCCATAGATCCGCTTGTCAGCAAACACCGTCCTCAGATTTTTCCCTTTGATGTCGAGATCCAAGACCACTGTCGCCCAGGCCGGATGAGTGGTGGGCAGATTATGCGGCACGAGGCTTTGCACTTTCACGGTGACGGTGGTCTTATCCCCGTCGATCTTGGTCTGCACATCCAGCTTCGCCGCTTCCTGCCGTAGCTTGCCGATGCGCCCGGGGAAGGTATGGTTGGCGACCTTGCGCTTCTTCTCCCCGTTCGCCGACTCTCCAACCTGCTCAGGCATGTGGCAGCTCTGACACTCTTTGCCGGACTTCACGGCCTGACTCTGCTCATAGCTCCCCAACAAATCGTTGGCCTTGCCGAGATTCGCCGCAGACGGCACCGACTGGTGGCAGTTCAGACAGAGATCGGACTTCTGAAACAGGCCCAGCTCCATCGATTGATGCGCGAGATTCTGGACGAAATCTTTGTAGGGGCCATAGAGCGTCTTGCTACCGAGTTCGTACTTCGGCTCCGGCGGATGCTTCGCCCGATCGACCTGCTTGATCAAATGGCATTGCGCGCAGGCGACACCATCCAGTGAGGGATCTCCCGCCTTGGCCTGATCGACAAAGAGCTGGGCCTGGTCAGGAAATTCACGCACGTGGGGCGCGTGGCAGCGGAAACACATGGCTTTGTCTTTGCCTGCGGAGGAATTCAGATAGGCATCCAGCGAAGCACGGAAGGCCGGCGAATGGATCGATTTGGAGAGCGGAGAGGTTTCCCACTCTTCGAACACGCGCTCATGACAACGCTTGCATTTACTGGAGCTCGGAAAAGCCTTTTCAATTACGGCTTGAGACTTCGCGTCCTGAGCCGAGAGTTCACCATCCAGCAGGCCGAGTAGCAAGAGCCCCAGAACCGCCGCCATCATTCCGAGAAGAACGCCGACCCGCTTTCTACCCGTCACGCTTTGCTCCATTCCAAATTCTTTCTGGTCCAACCCGTCACGCGCCCCCCGTCACTCGTCACCGGCTAGAGAGTCTTGACGCGATAGGTCAAGAGCCGCGGCTGCTGGTACTCATCGAGCACATGCTTGGCCTCGTCCCGCTCCTTGTCGTTCTTCAATGTCGCGAGATACTTCTCTCGCAACGCCGGCTCCGGCGTCGGAATCAACGCGTAGCTCAAGACGGCCTCAACCGAGGCCGGCGTTGAACCAGTTGGCATCGAATAGGCAAACGGCACTTTTCTCGTATTGCCGCCCTTAATGAAGGGATCCGGAATCGGGCCGCGCAGAATCTTGTCGTAAGGCAAGCCGAACCGCTTCGTCTCTTCCGCCAAGACCTTGCCTGCCGCGTCTTTGACGGTGATGGTGAGGATCACCTGCTTGAGCACCGGATCCCCGTCGGGGAAGCTGTGGGGGAGACTTCCCACTTTGACAAGCGCTGTTCCTTCTATCGTCCCGTTCGACTTCGCCACCTCGATATCGACACGCGGCATCCACTCAGCCTGGAGATTCCGGTTCTTTAACAGCGTGCCGGGAATGACGACGCCCCGAAACCAGTGCCGGCCGATGGCTCGCGTCATCGATCCGCGTTTGGACGTCGAACTACCGGTCGAGGGCTCCATATGGCAGTCCTGGCAAATCGTCCCCTGAAGAATTTCCCCCGGCAGCTCCCGCTTCGTCACATCCTTCACTTTGTCGAAATGGCAGGAGGTGCAGTAATTCGCCCCACGGAATAGATCGGACTGCGCCCCGATATGGACGAGATTTTCCTCCGGATTCGCGAAAGGGCCATAGAGGGTTTTCCCAGGCGTCAGCTTGAAAGTCGGCGGCGGGCCGGGCGTCGTGTCGACGGACCCGATCATATGACAGGTGGCGCAGCCGATCCCTTCGACCTGCGGTTTTCCGGCCAAGACCTGCGCGACAATCTTTTCTGCATGCTGGGGAAAGACCGTCGTGGACGGGACGTGGCAGGAGAGACAGCGCTGGCGTTCATCGGGAGTCGGATTCGTCTGCATCCACACGCCCAACACCGTCCGAAAGACCGGCGACTCCAGCGAGGTGCCGTGCAAGAGGGCGGCATCGACACGGCCGAAGGTTTTCAGGTCCGGCGTCTGCTCCCGCATGCCTTTCCACTCTTCATAGTGGCGGTCATGGCATTGTTTGCAATCTTCGGAGCGGATAAAGACGTTCTCGATCTCGGCCACCCAGTCGGGCGGCGCCGCTCCATCCGATTTTTGCGCGATGGCCCGCTCGTGCGA
>CAYHNM010000206.1:0-3728 GCA_964357985.1 uncultured Nitrospira sp.
ATTCCTCGGTCCCTGCGCCGGTCGTGCAGATACGGTGTCTTTGATATGATGACCGCCGGAGGTCCCTGTGCCGCCGTTCAAGCTCGAAGCCCCGTTTCATCCCTGTGGCCATCAGCCGGACGCGATCGCCAAGCTGACCGCCGGCATTCGCTCAGGAAAAAAGCATCAAGCCCTTCTCGGGGTGACCGGATCAGGTAAGACCTTTACGATGGCGAACCTGATCGAGCAGGTTCAGAAGCCGACGCTTGTCCTCGTGCATAACAAGACCCTGGCCGGGCAGTTGTACCAGGAGTTCAAGCAGTTTTTCCCGCAGAACGCCGTCGAATATTTCATCAGTTACTACGACTACTATCAGCCCGAAGCCTACCTTCCTCAGACGGATACCTACATCGCCAAGGATGCCTCGATCAACGATGCGATCGATCAGATGCGCCACTCGGCCACCCGGTCGTTGCTGGAGCGGAACGATGTCATCATCGTGTCGTCGGTCTCGTGCATTTACGGCCTGGGGTCGCCGGAGATCTACCATGGCATGCTGTTGTATCTCGAAGTGGGGATGGAGATTCGGCGCGAGAAGATTCTGGCGAAACTCGTCGAGATCCAATATGCGCGGAACGATGTCGATTTTCATCGCGGGACGTTCCGTGCGCGCGGGGATGTCATCGAAATTTTTCCGGCTGCCAGCGATGCGGTCTCGGTTCGAATCGAGTTGTTCGGCGATGTGATCGATGCGATCCACGAGATCGATCCGCTGACCGGGAAATCGCTGGGCAAGTTGCCCAAAGTGCCGATCTATCCCAATACCCACTACTTGATTGCGCCGGATCGGTACGAGCGAGCGATTACGGGGATTGAGGAAGAGCTCGATGAGCGCGTGCTCTACTTCCAAAAACATAAGCAGCTCGTCGAGGCACAGCGCATCGCACAGCGGACGAAGTTTGATCTCGAAATGATTCGTGCCATGGGGTACTGCCACGGCATTGAAAACTATTCCCGCCATCTGAGCGGACGGGCCCAGGGCGAGGCCCCTCCTACGCTGATCGATTACTTCCCCAAAGACTTTCTCATGATCATCGATGAGTCGCATGCCACGGTCTCGCAGGTGGGCGGGATGTATGCGGGCGACTATTCACGGAAGCGGACGCTGGTGGACTACGGCTTTCGATTGCCCTCAGCCATCGATAACCGGCCGCTCAAATTTGAGGAGTTCGAACGGATCCTGAACCAGGTGATCTATGTGTCGGCGACGCTGGGGAACTATGAACTCGAGCATGCGGCGGGGTCGGTGGTCGAGCAGATTATTCGGCCAACCGGGTTGATGGATCCCTGCATTGAGGTGCAACCGGCGAAAGGCCAGGTGGATCATCTCTTAGGAGACGTGAGAAAGGAAGTGGCCAAAGGCGGCCGCGTGTTAGTGACGACCCTCACGAAGCGGATGGCGGAAGATCTCAGCGAGTACTATCACGAGTTGGGGTTGAAGGTGCGGTACCTTCATTCCGATATCAAAACGCTTGAACGGGCGGAGATCATCCGCGACTTGCGCCGGGGAGTATTCGACGTGCTGGTAGGAATCAATCTCCTCCGGGAAGGGCTGGATCTACCTGAGGTGACGCTGGTGGCTATTCTTGATGCTGACAAGGAGGGCTATCTGCGATCCTATCGGTCTCTGATCCAAACGGCCGGGCGTGCGGCAAGAAATGTTGAGGGGCGCGTGGTGTTTTATGGCGATGTCATCACAGAGTCGATGAAAATCGCCATGGCCGAGACGACTCGCCGGCGTCTGATCCAGGCGGAGTATAACTCAGCCCATGGGATTACCCCGGCCAGTATCAAGAAAGAGATTCCTGCGTTGGAGTATGCCGTGGCCGAGCTGGATTATGTACAGTTGGATCTGGCGGCTGAGACCACGGAGCCCTACGGCAAGGACGAAACAGTTGGTCAGGTGATTGTTCGGTTAGAGGCCGAGATGAAGGCGGCAGCCAAGGAGCTGGCGTTTGAGCGCGCGGCAGAATTACGCAATCAGATTAGGGCGTTGAAGCTGAAAGATTTGGATCTGAAGGCTTAAACGTGCTTGTACAGGTAGACCCCGATAAACATACCGAGGATGCTCAGTAAGTTGACCTTGATGCTGAATCCGATCGTGAATTTGAGGAGTACCAGGTCGATTGTGAGCGGAGGGCTGATTCCGGGGGTAAAATGCGTGGAGAAAATGCTCTGAATGTTGCCCTGTGGTGCCATGACATGCAGAATTTCTCCAAGAATTCCGCCAAGTAGCCCGCCGATGAGCACAAAGATGAGAAGAACCCAGGGTGATTTTCTCACGCGCTATGTACGCTCCACGATGTAGGCTCGATTGACGTCAACTGATGGCACCATATCGGAAGGTGTCGGGTCTGTCAACAAATCCGGTGGCTTCGCGATCTCTTGACTTCGCCGGACCGGTTTCTATACACTGCCCGATGCTCTTTCTCTAGATTTTACGAGGCGATCGGAGAACTTGGGTAAGACTTCGATTGCCTTTTTCTTTGGGGCCCCATGCTGGACGCGCTGAGCGATAAGTTCGAGAAAATCCTGAAGAAGCTTCGTGGGCAAGGTGTGCTTACGGAGCAGAACATCGGCGAGGCCTTGAAGGAAGTCCGCCTGGCGTTGCTCGAAGCCGATGTGAACTTCAAGATCGTCAAGGACTTCATTGAGCGCGTTCGCGTCAAAGCCGTCGGACAGGAAGTGCTTCAAAGCCTGACGCCTGGTCATCAGGTCGTCAAGGTGGTGTGGGATGAACTCTGTGACATGATGGGCCGGGAGAAGGCGGGCTTGGCCCTCCATTCTCAGCCGCCCACCGTGGTGATGATGGTCGGGTTGCAAGGCGCCGGAAAGACCACGACCTGCGGAAAACTGGCGCGGCTTTTCAAAGGCCAGGGGAAGCGGGTGCTCTTAGTCGCCGCCGATCCGCGCCGGCCTGCGGCGGGTGAGCAGCTCAGCAGTCTTGGCCGTGATCTTGGGATTGATGTTCACCGGGTCGACAATGCGCAAGCCACTCAGGCGGATGTCGTACGGATCTGCCAGGCCGGGGTCGAGCGTGGACGCGAGCAGGGGTTTGATCTGGTCGTCCTCGATACCGGCGGCCGTCTGCACATTGATGATGAGTTGATGGGAGAGTTGGTCGCCGTGAAGACGGCGGTGGCGCCGCATGAGATTTTGCTGGTGGCCGATGCCATGACGGGCCAGGATGCCGTCACGATGGCCACCCAGTTCGATCAGAAGGTGGGGCTCACCGGGGTGATCCTGACGAAGGTCGAAGGCGATGCCCGTGGCGGAGCGGTCTTATCCATCCGTGCGGTTACCGGTAAGCCGATTAAGTTTCTCGGGGTGGGCGAAAAGCTGGATGCACTGGAAGTCTTTCATCCGGATCGGATGGCCTCCAGAATTCTCGGGATGGGTGATGTCCTCTCGCTGATCGAGAAAGCGCAAGCAACCTTCACGCAGGAGCAGGCCGAAGAGGCGCAGCAGCGTCTGACTAGTAACAGTTTTACGCTTGAGGATTTTCGCAAGCAGATGGTCCAGATGAACAAGTTGGGTTCGCTGGAGCAGATTCTCGGCATGTTGCCGGGCGGACAAAAGTTGAAAAGTGTGATCGAGGGGGATAAGCCGGAGCGCGAGATGAAGCGGGTCACGCCGATGAACGAATCGATGCCGATCCGTTAGCGGAGTGCCAAACCGAACATTAACGC
>CAYHNM010000207.1:0-3706 GCA_964357985.1 uncultured Nitrospira sp.
TTCAAGGGACCCGCTTCATCGGGCGGCATATCGGGCACGATCAGTCCATCGATTCCGGCCATCCCTGCTTCACGACAAAACGTTTCAAGACCCATCGCATGGATCGAATTGTAATAGACCATGAGCACGATCGGAACCTGCGTTCGCGTCCGGAGCGACTTCATCATGGCCAAAATCTTCCTGAGCGACGTGCCGCTTCGCAATGCGCGCTCAGCTGCCAACTGGATGACCGGGCCATCGGCGATCGGATCCGAGAACGGCACGCCCAACTCGATGATGTCGGCCCCCGCTTGCTCGATCTCCACGACCAGCCGCTCGGTATCGGCCAAGGTCGGATCGCCGGCCATCAGATAGGCGATCAACGCTTTCTTATTCGCCTGGCCCAATCGCTGGAACGTCGATTCAATCCGTCCGGTCATAGCGTCACCCCCCGCATCCGCGCCACCTGCTGAACATCCTTGTCTCCACGACCGGAAAGATTGGCAATGATGACGTTGGATTTTTTGAGCTTCGGAGCCAGCTTCACAACTTCGGCGATCGCATGCGCACTTTCCAGCGCCGGTACGATTCCCTCCACCGTCGCGAGCAGATCGAACGCCGCCAGCGCTTCATCGTCGGTGGCATAGGTGTATTCAACGCGCTTTAAGTCGTGATAGAGGCTGTGCTCCGGTCCCACGGCGGCATAGTCCAGTCCTGCCGACACCGAGTGGGTCAAATTGATTTGACCGTCTTCGTCTTGCAGGAGATAGGTCATCGTGCCCTGGAGCACGCCGGGCTTTCCCCCGAAGAATCGCGCGGCATGTTTGCCGCTTTGAATGCCGGTGCCTCCCGCCTCGACGCCGATCATCTTGACCTTCTTATCGCCGAGAAAGGCGTGGAACAGGCCGATGGAGTTGCTGCCTCCGCCGACACAGGCCACGAGATAGTCGGGCAGCTTCCCTTCCGCGGCGAGAATCTGCTTGCGGGCCTCCTGTCCGATGATCGCTTGAAAATCACGAATCATCATCGGATAGGGATGCGCGCCCAGGACCGACCCCAGAATGTAATGGGTCGTGCGTACATTGGTGGTCCAGTCGCGCATGGCCTCGCTGATGGCGTCCTTGAGCGTTCTGCTCCCGGCATCGACTCCGGTGACTTTTGCTCCGAGCAAGCGCATCCGAAAGACATTCAGCGCCTGCCGCTGCATGTCCTCCGTGCCCATGTAGATTTCGCATTCCAGGCCGAACATCGCGGCCGCCGTCGCCGTTGCGACGCCATGTTGTCCCGCGCCGGTCTCGGCGATGATCCTGGGTTTCTTCATCCGCATGGCCAAGAGCACCTGGCCGATCGCATTATTAATTTTATGCGCGCCGGTATGGCAGAGGTCTTCCCGCTTCAGATAGATCTTGGCCCCGCCAAGCTTCTTGGTCAGCCGGGAGGCATGATAGAGCGAGGTCGGCCGCCCGACATACTGCTTGAGATAGTAGGCCAGCTCTTGGCGGAACCCGCGATCTTTCCGAGCCGCGGCATACTCCTGCTCGAGTTCGAGCAACGCCGGCATCAGCGTTTCCGGCACATAGCGGCCGCCGTAGGGGCCGAATCGTCCATGGCTGTCGGGGACCTTCTTCATTGTGGAGTTCAATCCTTTCAGATGATGGCGGAGTATAATCGGGCGACTCAGGCCGAGACAAGCCTGGCGGCCTGAATAAACGCCTGCACCTTGGCGTGATCCTTCTGTCCCGGCCGCACCTCGACGCCGCTGCTGACATCGACGCCGTAGGGCCGCACCTGTCGAATCGCCTCCGCCACGTTGTCCGGAGTGAGCCCTCCGGCAAGGAGAACGCGGGAAGCGCGAGCCGCTTCGGCAGCCAGAGTCCAATCGACAGTCTGTCCCGTGCCACCGTAGGCCTGCTCTGAAAAGGCATCCAGCACGAATGCGCGGACGTTCGCGCGTCCTTGAAATTCGGCCAGCGCCAGAAACGTTCCACGGTCTTTGAGTCGCAGCGCTTTCATAGACGGACGCCCGAGCTCTTCGCAGTAGGCCGCGGACTCGTCACCATGCAGCTGAGCCATAGTCAATCCGCACTCATCCATAAGCCGTCGAACAGCAGCAGCGTCTTCATTGACGAACACTCCAACCGCCGCCACAAACGGCGGCAATCCGTCGATGATCCGCTTGACCACCGCCGATTCGACGAAGCGCGGGCTCTTGCGATACATGATGAAGCCGAGCGCATCGGCTCCCGCCTCAACGGCCACCCGCGCATCGTCCTCGTTGGTGATCCCGCAGATTTTGACTTTCACGTGGATCGTATCGCTTTCACGAGTTGATCGATGACACCGTTGTCCCACGAAGATCTGCGATCTTCTTCTCGATACTCTCGGACTTAATCAGAGACTCCCCGACGAGCATGGCATGCACGCCGGCTTCGACCAGCCTCAACACATCCTCGCGCTTATGAATGCCGCTCTCGCTGATAATGATCTTGTCGGACGGAATGCGTTGAGCCAGCCGGAACGTCACGCCCAGATCCGTCGTAAACGTCTTGAGATCCCGATTGTTGATTCCGATCATGCGGGCCGTCGGAATCCACTCCAGGACCGTATCCAATTCCCGTTCATGATGCGTTTCAAACAGCGTGTCCATCTTCAGTTCGGTGGCCAGCGCGTGAAAATCGATGAGCTGGCGCTTTTCCAATGCGGCCACGATCAGCAGCACCGCATCGGCGCCATGAGCCCTGGCTTCATAAAACTGGATCTCCCCCACCATAAACTCTTTGTCCAGCGCCGGCATGGGCAGCGCCTTCTTGATCTCCGCCAGATAGCGCAGGTCACCCTGGAAGAAATCTTTATCGGTCAAGACCGACAAGGCGGAGGCCCCATGGTCATGGTACGAGCGCGCGATGCGAAGATAGTCAAAGTTCTCTGAAAACTCGGGGCGCAACAGACCGAGACTCGGTGAAGCTTTTTTCACCTCTGCAATCAGGGCCGGACTCGTCGCCGTTCGCGTCGCATCAAGCGTCACAGCAAAGCCGAGCGGCGGCAGCGCATCCCGAATGGCGGATTTCAGATTCGCCAGATAGCCGCGGCTCTGCTTGTGCCGGAGTTCTGCTTTCTTATGTTCAAGAATCTGATCCAGGATCATGCGTCACGACACCTTTTTCGTCCAGGCCACGAGTCGATCGAGCTTTTCTGCTGCGGCACCTGAATCGAGTGTTTGCTGGGCGACCCGCAGTCCGTCTTTGAGCGTCCTGGCCTGCTGGCCTGCGACAATCGCAGCCGCCGCATTCAGACAGACAATATCGCGTTTCGGCCCCTTCTTCCCTTGCAGAATGTCTCTCGTGATCCGGGCATTCTCTTCGGGGGTTCCGCCGGCAATTTCCTTCTTGTGGACGCGGGGCAGATCGCATTCCTCAGGCGTCACAAAATAGTTTGACACGACCCCGGCTTTCCCTTCGGAGACTTTCGTGCGATCACAGACCGTGAGCTCGTCGAGCCCGTCCATTCCGTGCAAGACAAAGCAATGTTGGGAACCCAATTGCACCAGGACTTTGGCCATCACCTCGGTCAGTTTCGCATCATAGACGCCGAGGACCTGGTGCGTGGCCCCGGCAGGGTTGGTCAAAGGACCGAGGACATTGAGGAGCGTGCGAATCCCCATTTCCTGTCGCGGCCCTGCGCAATGTTTCATGGCTCCATGAAAGAGTGGGGCAAAAAGAAAGCCGAT
>CAYHNM010000208.1:0-3670 GCA_964357985.1 uncultured Nitrospira sp.
CGGAGATTGGCCGCACGCTCCACCTTTCTGAACTCCACCCCGATCCGCTGATCATCGATCCACCGCACTTCGGCTTCTTCGATCGGGAGCGATTCCTTCTGATCTGGGAGAATCAGCCTCAGCAACAGGTTCGTCGTATGAGGCGGCACCGTCGCGCATTCGATTGTGCAGCCGAACACCGAAAGGTTGGTGAGCGTGCCCTCGCCGATCGCGGTGGTGCCGGCAAACATCACGGGATAGGCCGTAGGCAGGGGCAAGCGATAATGCGCGCGCTGATAGGGTTTGGTCTGTTCCATGGCAGGCTGTAGTGTAGCGTGGTGTGAGGCGGAAAAAGTATCCCTCCTAGGAGGGGCTGCGGTTGCTGACGGAGGACAATCAGCGCGGTTCGTGGCGGTTGTGGGCTGCCGTGCTTTGCCGACCCAGAAAATCCATCAAGCGCCTGTGATGCTCGGGTGTGATGTCGACGAGGCGGCCGCCGGCGTGCCTGCCTGCGGCATGGGTCAGCGTGAGTGCGCAGTGAATCCGGCTCTCGGCTTCGAGCTGACACTCGATCTCGACCCGGTCTCCCGCCAGGAGCGGGAGATCGGCGGAAATCTGGAGGCCCTGGGCGGTGAGATCTACGAGGGTGCAGAGGCTGGTGGCTCCGTTGCGGTGCATGAAACCCCGCCGATTGACGGGGATGCGAAAGTGCTGGCGTGGATCGGACATGATGGACCTTTCATTCGTGATCATGCAGGACTACTCGGAAATGCTGGGGGCGGAGCGCTGGACGCGAGAAGACGTCCGGCAGTCGTTTCGAATGTGCCCAAGCGTCAGTGCGCCGGCTATCAGTGGGAGAATAAGGAGCGTCGAGAGCATGATTACCATCTGAACGAACATGTGGGGGCTCCTTTCAACGAGATGCCGATGCTGGTCTCATTGCAAGGTGAAGACCAGGGTGATCAGTCTGAGTGCATAGCCGAAGGAGGTTGGGATTTGCTGACGTTTTGAGGAGTGTGATCTTCAGTCTAGGCTGTGGCATGAGTCTGTCGATGCCGTGTCGGTCTGAACAGAGCGGCAAAACGGCGCCCTGCAGCAAGAATTTCCTCCACCTTTCGAGGGGGAGTCGGAGCGCAGTGACAAGAGCCTTATGAAGCGGTGGTGTGGGTGCTCAGGATGGCGGATTGCGGGATGGCTTTGAGGGTGTTGATCCACCGGTGCTTCATCAGCTGGTCAGCGATGAGGATGTAGGTGTCTTCCGGGAGCGTCAGCATCGTGCGGAGCTTCTCCAAGAGAGCCTGATTGCTGCCCTCCGTGTCCAACTCGTACCAGGCGCGGTGCGGAATGATGACCAACGCATAGCAGGGGACGTTGGTCAGGACCTGAACTTTCTTGCGGACCAGATAGGCCGCCTGTACGTCGGGCTTCGACGCCAGTTGCCTGGCGAGGTCTTCAACGACCTCAGTGGGCAGTCCGTGCGGTTCGAACGAGTCCCCGGGTTTGATGGTGCTGCGTTCGGCTTCAGCATCGAGAAGCTGCTGCCGTTGCCGCTGTGCTTTGACGCGGTAGCGTAGAGATGCAGTGTGGTTGCCCTGGCGCTCCAGAAAACTTGAAGCCAGTTGGCAGGCGGGAATGACTGTTTCGCGGTCTTGCGCCAGAGCTTTTTCCAGATAGAGCAAGCCGGCCTGATCATTCTGTGCCAGTAAGAGGCGGCCCATCGCCAAGTTTGCAGCCGCGTGAGTCGGTGCCTTCATGAGCAATTGTTGCAGCAGCGGCAGCGCTGCGCGGTCGCTTTCGAGCGCTTCCATTTGGCACGCATATTCCCACAGCTCCTCGATCGAGAGTCCGCCGGTCGCGGATTTGTCGCTTAAGGCCTGGCAGCGTGCTCGCGCTGCCGCCATTTCTTCGTGCTTCTGCTGCCATTCGTCCGTCACGGACTCCGCCCAGCGGCGGTCGAGGGCTTCGCGTGTCGCGGTCGCATGCGCGTCCAGATAATAGTTTGCGGCTGTGGCCTCATGGGGGTCACGCAAGTGGGGAAAGTCGGCAGGCGGTTCCGGCGCATTGGGTTTCTCGGGAAGCTGGTCCAAGGCGGCCAGTCGATCGGCCAAGGCTGGATGCGTATCGGCATAGTTGGTGGTCTGCTGCATCGCCTCGTGCATCCACTTCTGAATGCTGTCTTGAGGAGTGACGCGCTGCAACACGGTGATGAGTTCATCGAGATGCGAGGCGGGCGGTGTGGGATTGGTGATGGTCCTGCGATTCAGCGCGGGCCAATAGAGTTCGTCCATGAGGCGCGCGATGACCTGGAGCGATGCCAATGCGTCCTTCATCGCGTGCGGGCCGACCAGCCTGGCCGCCTGACGATCGGCCTCGTACTCCTGCGCGCGGGCCAGGACGAACGAGTAGGCGTTGAAGAACGGGGCATACCAATCAAGAAACTTGGTGAAGAGCAACGAGCCCCAATGATCGCGGGCGCGCAGCTCTTCCAGTAGTCGTGACCAGACCATGCGCGTGCGATAGATCCATCCGGAGAAGCGCCCATGGTGATGGCCGAGATGGCCGAACTCATGCGCAAGCACGGTGCGGAACTGGGCCGGCGCCATGGCCAGCATGAGCGGCAGGCCGAGCAGCAGATAGTTCTGATACCAGCCGAAGATGCCGAGGCGCGGCCGCTGCGCGACGGCGGCGTTCAGGTCGTTCACGATGAGCACATGGTGAAACGGTGGCGTGCCCAACGCAGTCGTCAGTTTGTCGATGAGGAGAAAAAGGCGCGGCGCGTCTTCCCGATACACCTCATATCCCGTCGGCGGGGTGAAGCGGACCCAGAAGGCTCGGAGGATGATGGCCGCCAGGATTCCAAGGCCGAACAACAGCTTGATGGAGCTGAGGTGGCTTGATCCTCCGTCTTTCAGCGAGAGCATGAGCCAGGCGCCGACGCCCAATGTCAGGCCCAGGACGGCGAGCACGTAGGCATAGCCGAGAGCGGCGACCAGCGCGACCTTCAGTTTGTACTGTGTCGGATGCTTTTGGGCGTACGTCTCGAGACGGCGCACCAGTTGCTCGAACTGAGTATCGGACATTGTGATCGGAATTCCTCCTTGGGATCGCAACTAGTTTATGAGAAGGTCACACGATCGCCAAGGAGTTTGTCACTTATTGATAGTGGGCACGGAATTCACCTTACGGAGCGTGTCTATCCATTCGGCACGGCACGGCACGATGCGACGCGGGCGGGCTGTCGAAGGATCGTCTGCCCGCGCTGCAAGGCAGCGGGATCATCACATACGAAGGAATGTGTGCCTTGGTCCGAGTGCCGAGCGGACGTCGCCCTGCGTTATGCGGAATAGTGTGCTTGGAGGTGGTCCCGTTGAAACCGCAGGATGTGTCTGATCAGCACTTCCCGGTCCTGTGTGGTCATCCTGATAAAGCGAGCGTGGAGGCGATAAGTCCCTCCGGGATAGGGGATGGAATCGAGCCGCAACACTTCGGCGAAGGATGTGAAGAGGCCATGGTCGGGAAGGCGCAACGTGACCGAGAGAATGTCGTTGGGTTGATAGACTGCGGTGACCGTCACGCCGAAGCCGCCGCCGCTGATGTTGACGGATTGCTCGATGAGCGCACCCTCCGTCACGTCCGTTTCGGACTGAATGCGGATGGGCAGAGTGACGGTGATCCGATAATATTCGCGGCG
>CAYHNM010000209.1:0-1816 GCA_964357985.1 uncultured Nitrospira sp.
CCATCCGCCTTCGGCTTGGTCGCACTGCGATAGATCCGCACAGGACCGCTCTTCACGCTGAACGGCACCCACACGTCGATGCGGTCATCGTTCCACCGGTAGATCACCGCCGGCACGCCACCGATCTCGACACGATTCTCGCCTTTATTGAAATCCATGAAGCTATAGGGAGTGGAACCACTTTCGGAATAGAACCCGAAGTGCTCGCCGTTGATACGGAGGAGCGTCCCGATCGGTGCACTGGCCGGTGTAACCGGCATGGCTTTGGGCACATGCACGGTGAACGTGCCCAGAGCCCGCTCTTTCCCTTGCCGCTTCAGCACCAACGGTCCGGTTTCCGCTCCGAGCGGCACGTGCGTCACAATCACATCATCTTTCCACTGGGCAATCGTCGCGAGACTGGTTCCGATCACGACGGCATCATCCGCCCCCTTGGATCCGAATCCCTGGCCGAACAACACCACCTTCGTCCCGACCGGCCCGGTCATCGGATCGACGCGCACGCTGGGCACCAACGCGAGCGACACCGCATTGCTCGTCACATATTCCACCGGCGCGCAGCAGGAACCATCGGCCAGCGGGTCGGACGAGGCCAACCGCACGACGACATCCCCGGGCGCCGCATTCGTCGGAATCTCCACCTCGATTTTGTCGTCCTTCCACCGGCGCGGACGCACCACCACGCCGCCGATCACCACATCGTTGACGCCGAACATCGTATTCGGATCGCGCGCGCCGGCCGTGGCGCCGAAATGTTCACCGGTGATCGAGACCATCGTGCCGCGCTCAGCCTCTGTCGGCGTGATGGACTCTATGCGCGGCTTCACCACCGTGAAGGTACCGGCTGACAGCTTCTTCTTCCCGATCATCATCTCGACGGGACCGGTCGTGGCTTTGAATGGAACCTTCACCTCGACCAGATCGGATTCCCACCGCTGAATCAGTGCCGGCATCCCGGCGAATGTCACTTTGTTGAACTGGACGGATTTGAATTGGCCCAAGCCTTTGCCGCTCAAGACCACCGTCGCACCGGGGGTCGAGGTTCGCGGAGAAATCTCAATCGCGGCCTGTCCGGCATAGGAACCGACCGGTACCAACACCGCAAGAATGGTCAATGTGAAGCAGATTCGTCGAAACGTCATGACAGCTCTCCTCATGGCCTACGCGATAATTGTTCGCGCATCAGGTCATCGCCGACTCGGCATGTTTCAAAGGAACTTCCCTGCACGTGGCACGAGAACCCCACGCACCGGAGTCAGGAGAGAGCAACCGGGGTACAACGTGAAGCGAGGGACGAGAGGACTATAGCAAGCGATTTTTTCGAGTGTCAAGGCAGCCGTTATAACCAAGACCGATGCCAATATACGGGATGAGCCACACACCGTTCCTCTAGCCACCGCAAGACCGAAATATCATCTTTCTTTTCGCAAATTCTCTTCCTTGACGATCCGGCCGTCCTCCAGCGTAATGGCACGGTCCGTCTCATAGCCGAACACCGCGTTGTGCGTGGTAATGAGGATCGCCAGCCCTTTGTCGGCTGCCAGATGTTTGAACAGCGCGATGATGGATTCACCCGTCGCCTTGTCGAGGTTCCCGGTGGGTTCGTCCGCAACCAGAATCTTCGGATCCACGATCAGCGCGCGTGCGATTGCCACCCGTTGCATCTGCCCTCCCGAAAGCTCTCGCGGCAAATGGGTGGCCCGATCGCTCAGGCCGACCATCCTCAGGACCTCCGCGGTCCTGCCGGCATCGGTTCGACGCCCCAGAAACATCAGCGGGAGCTCGACGTTCTCCGAAACCGTCAGCGTCGGCAACA
>CAYHNM010000209.1:1916-3663 GCA_964357985.1 uncultured Nitrospira sp.
CGATAGTAATACCGCTTGAGTCCATGGGCTTCGATGATGGTGTCGTGCATCTCACCCCCCCTTCCCGATCGCTTCGACGGGCCGCATCGACGCCGCACGCCACGCAGGATAGAGCCCGGCGAAGAATCCCAGCACCACGGCGACGAGCACGGTGTATCCGACGAGGGCCGGAGTAATCTGCACAATCGACCCCGACACGCCCAGGTCGGCCAGCCCTTTGATCGCCTGCTCGACGAGACCCGCGCCGATGACCGCCAGCGCCGAACCGGCCAGCGCACCGACAAAACACACCATCAGTGTTTCCAGCCAGATGAGCTGGAAGATGCTGCCTCGTCTCGCGCCGAGCGCTTTCATGATGCCGATTTCCGCCGTGCGCTCATACACACTCATGAGAATCGTGTTGATGACACCGATGAGGGCGACGATGACGGCGATGGCGGCCACGGCTGCGATCATGGTCTGGGCCGTCGCGACGAGGTTGACCAGCGTATTCTTGACCTGCTGCAACCCGACCACCTGGACCTCCGGCAGCTTGAGCCAGCGCGTCTCGAACTCGCGCATCTTGAACGAACTGAACTCCTTGAGCTTGATGCCGAGAATCGTCAACTGGTTCGGCCGGTTGAAATATTCACGCGTCGCATCGATCGGCAGAAAGACCGTCCCGTCGTCCTGCGTTCCGGTCCGTTCCAGCACGCCCACGACCGTGAATTGATACAGAACGGGATTGGGCTTGCCCGCCGGCGTGATCGAGGCGTAGAAGCTGTCGCCGACCTTGCGCTGCTCGTACTCGGCAGCTTCGAAACCCAGCACCACCTCGTCTTTCCTCCCAGGCGTGAACCACCGGCCATTGGCATACCCAGGCCCCTGCTTGAATCCGAGCCACGGCTTCATGACCAGGAAACTCGGCACATCGATGCCGCTGATGATTGTGAAGTTACTGGCGGCACCTTCGTCACGGATGCTGCTGGCCTGTTTCTCCGCCACCCCGACGAAAATCGGCGTGATGCTTTCGATGTCCTCATCGCTCTTGACCTGTTGGTAAGTGTCGCCCGGTAAGTAGAGCAATCCTGTCCCTCCTTTGAGCATCATGGTCGCGGCCTCGTAGGGACAGCCCTTGGCCATGATCATGACCTGGTAGCCCAGCATATTGATGCTCTTGTCGATGGCGCCTCGGTAGCCCAGCATAAAGCCTCCGAGCGACACGGCCACCGTCACCGCCAGCGCGACGCCGGCGACGGTAAGCCCCGTGCGCACCGGACGCCGGCGCAGGTTCTTCGTGGCCAACACGACATAGCGCCGCAGCACAAACGGATCCTGTGTTGTCTCCTCCATCACGTCCTCCTCACTCAAATTTGACCGCGCTGGCGACAAACTGATACCCGTCACCATAGGGCACAATCTGCCCTTCCACGCGAGCGGCGCGCCCATTCCTTCTCGGCGCAACCATCGTGATCTCTTCCAGGTCGACCCGCAGCACCTTCTCGCCTGAGAGAAAAAAGAAATAGCAGCCCATAGTGGTGCATTGTTTCCGGACCGTTCCCTCAATGGCCACGGTTTTGTGCAGAAAATCCTTCGGCCGCTCGATAAGATCGGCAACCTCGACCTTCGGCATTCCCGTGAATGCACCGTACTCGTTGGGCAGACTCACCATGTACCAGATGAGCACCGCCCCGATGACAAGGGAGACTGCGCATAGGACCAGTATCGTTCTCATCCCCTACTCCTTTCGGGCCTTCGCCTTCTCGGC
>CAYHNM010000210.1:0-1856 GCA_964357985.1 uncultured Nitrospira sp.
TCTTCGGCCAGCCTTGTCATGGCACGATAGCGCACGTCACGCGCCTGGGCCTGTAGAGAAACCCGCTGCGGACGAGTCCGGACATCCAGCGGCACACAGCGAAGCGGCACCTTGAGCACATCACACAGCGACATCACAAACGCCTGATCCTCATCGGACTCGTGTCCGCGAAGCCCGTAATTAAAATGGACCGCCGTCAATCGCAAGCGCCAGCGGGAGACCAGACGATGGAGGAGCGTCAATAGCGCGACAGAGTCCGGCCCCCCGGACACAGCTACGAGCAGGTGGTGCCCCGGCTCAAACAACCCACGCGCACGCACCGTCTTGACGACTCGGTGGAGCAACGGTGGCCAGGCCCTTCGCGGCACGCGTTGTTCGACCATTGCCATACTCGCCATCATCCTGCCGAGAGCGCACTGCGATGCTCTTGTAAAATCGCTTTGGCCCGCTCCACATCGACCGCGATCTGACGGCTCAGATCGGCGCCGCTGGGAAACTTCGTGTCGCCACGCAACCGCTGCAGGAACTGCACTTCAATAGACTCTCCGTACAGATCCTGTCGCTCGTTCAGCAAATGGACTTCCATCAGCCGCTCGCCGGCATCAAACGTCGGCCGCGAGCCGATATATGCAACGGAATCGAACCGTTGTTGATTCCAGATGGTGACCGTCGCATACACTCCGTTCGGCGGGATCACCCGCTCAACCGGCAACCGCAGATTAGCCGTCGGCCAGCCCAACTCCTGTCCCCGCTGAGCACCCGGCATGACGACTCCACTCATCGCATACTGCCGTCCCAGCAACCGAGCCGCGAGATCGACCTGCCCCTCTTGCACCAATTTGCGCACACGCGTGGAGCTGACGATGCCGCCGTCGGCAATCACCGGCGAGACGGGATTCACGGTAAATCCGAATCGTTTCCCCATCACCGTCAACGAGGCGACATTGCCCGTACGCCCCTTGCCGAAGACAAAATGCTGCCCGACAAAAATCTGCCGCAAGTGCAACCCGCGATACAAGACCATTTCAGTAAATGTTTCCGGCGAGAGACTCGCGAACGCGTGATCGAACTCGAGCACAATGACCTCATCGATCCCCGCGTCCTCGAAGCGTTGTAACTTTTCTTCTGGGCTTGTGAGAAACTTCAAGTCGACATGGGGAGCAAGAATCTTGACCGGATGGGGGTCGAACGTCAGCACAAGCGCCGTGCCCTCCATCCGACGCGCGGTCTCCACGACAGTCCGCAACAACGAGCGATGGCCGAGATGATGCCCGTCAAAATTGCCGACCGTAGCCACTGGGTAGGGCCGCTCTTCGCCGCCTGAGTATCCGCGTGTAACCTTCATGCAGGTATCAATGGAGCTGCCGGGCGGCATCCTTGGCGAAGTAGGTCAAGATGAGATCGGCACCGGCCCGCCTGATCGAGAGCAGCGACTCCATCATGGCGCGCGTTTCATCCAACCAACCGGCGCGCCCCGCGGCCTTGATCATGCTGTACTCACCGCTGACTTGATACGCCGCGATGGGAAGCAAGGTCCGTGCGCGAGCCTGGGCGATGATATCCAGATAGGGCATGGCCGGTTTGACCATCACGATATCGGCCCCTTCTTCCACATCCGAATCGATTTCGCGCAATGCTTCCCGCCCGTTGGCCGGATCCATCTGGTACGACTGGCGATCGCCGAACTGCGGACTCGAATACGCGGCATCCCGAAACGGGGCGTAGAAACAAGACGAGAACTTTGCGGCGTAGGCCATGATCGGCAGTTCAGGGAAACCCGCCTGATCGAGTTCCGCACGAATCGCGGCCACCCGTCCATCCATCATATCGGAGGGGGCCACCATATCGGCGCCGGC
>CAYHNM010000210.1:1956-3656 GCA_964357985.1 uncultured Nitrospira sp.
TCCTACTTTCTTGGCAGATTAGTCAGAAACACCACCAAATCACGAACGGAAATCACACCGACCAGCTTCCCCTCGCGAGTCACGCCCAGGTGGCGCACATGCGCCTGAGCCATCAGGTCGTTGGCATCCAGCAACGTCTTGCTCTCCTCGATCGTCATGATCGGAGCCGACATGATCTGCTCCACCGTCGCCTTGGTCGCATCCGACCCCGACGCCACCACCCGGCGCATCATGTCCGTGTCGGTCACGATGCCGATAATTTCTTTGTCATTGGTAATGAACAAGCTGCCGATCCCGCGATCACGCATAATCCGCGCCGCCGTCTGGGCATCGGTATCGCGGGCCACGGTGACAAATTTCTCTCGAGGAATCATGAACGATTTCACAGGAACCATTGGATACCCCTCCCTTTTACTGTGTATCTGCCCGCCATCACACCGCTACGGCGCCGTCACCGCAGCCACCGGCACGCCCTTCCCAAAATATCCTGCCATCGCCTCGACCAACGCCGGAATCGTATTCTCGTTGGGCATGACCGCAACCGGAAATCCTGCATCCCGCGCGGTCTGTGCCGTGATCGGTCCGATACAGGCCACCGCGACCGATTGTACCAGGACCCGCGCCTGCGGTTCACCCCCGACCAACTCAATAAAATTTCTGACCGTCGACGAGCTGGTAAAGGTCACACAATCAATCTCCCGGTCCAGCAACAACTGCTTCCAGCTCTCGACGGAGTCTCGCGGAACCTCTGTGCGATACACCGAAACCACGTCGACCACCGCTCCACGAGCCCGTAACTCCTCAGGCAAGAGCTCTCGCGCGACCTCAGCCCGCGGGATGAGCATGCGGGCTCGTGACAGATCCGATTCAGCCAACGTCGCCAGCACTCCCTCGGCCTGATACTCAGCCGGAACCACATCGGCCTTGAGACCATACGTCGCCAACGCCTCAGCCGTACGAGGCCCGATGCAGCAAATGCGTCGCCCCGCAAAACGACGCGCATCATGCCCGCCCCTCTGCAGCCGCTTCATAAACTGCGCGACGCCATTGACGCTGGTAAAAATCACCCAATCGTATTGGCCGAGCGCGTCAATCGCCCGATCGACCGGCGCCCAGTCATTCGGCTCGACGATTTGAATCGTGGCCCCTTCTATCGGTTCCGCGCCAGCAGCTGCCAGTAAGCCGGCCAGCTCTCCCGCTTGCTCTTTTGCACGGGTCATCAATACGCGCTTCCCGAACAGCGGGCGACGCTCGAACCAGTTCAACTGCTCCCGCAGCTTGACCACCTCACCCACGACCACGACCGTCGGTGGCTCCATTTTCGCTTGCTGCGATTTTTCCACAATATCAGCCAGCGTCCCAACCACGGTGCGTTGCGCCGCTCTGGTTCCCCATCGAATCAGCGCTACCGGGGTGGTCGAAGACCGCCCTTCGCCTATCAAATTGGAGACGATGGACGGAAGATTTTTCATCCCCATCAAAAAGACCAGCGTCCCATGACTGCTCGCCAGCCTCGGCCATTCCAGAGCCGTTGCACTCTTTTCGGGATCCTCGTGGCCGGTGACAAACGTGACCGTGGACGCCATCGTCCGATGCGTCACAGGAATTCCGGCATAGGCCGGAGCGGCCACAGCCGCCGTCACGCCGGGCACCACTTCAAAAGACACGCCCGCGGCGGCCAACGCTTCCGCTTCTTCCCC
>CAYHNM010000211.1:0-3616 GCA_964357985.1 uncultured Nitrospira sp.
GCTGGCCGGTTTTGATTTCGACGGTCACCGCCATTCCGGGAGTCAGATTCACCTGTTTGCCCTCCACCTGAATCGTCCCCCGATCCATGCTCACGTGGGTGGGATAGATCAATCCGACTTTTTCAATCGGCGCGGCATCGTCGGACACCGTGAGCACCCGACCGGGAATAGTGCCGTACAGGGTGAATGGAAAGGTTTCGACTTTGATCTCGACCGGCTGTCCTTCCCTCACAAACCCCACATCCTTATTTTCCACCTGCGCTTCGACTTCCACCGGATGGTCTTGCGACACGACGATCAGCAATTGCTGTGCGGGCGTCACCACCCCACCGACCGTGTGGACGGCCAATTGCTGGACAACGCCGTCAATGGGAGTCGTCAGTCTCTGCAAATCCGCCTTTTGCCCGGCTTTCGTCACATCCTGCCCCAGCGACGAGGCTTTGGTCTCGGTGGTCGAGAGTTCGACCTGCTTGGCCTGCTGGAATTCCGATACCATCGCGCGATAGTGTTTCACGGCCTCGGCAAGCGCCGACTGATCCTGCTTGACCTTATTCCGTTGCCCCGCCAACTCCTGCACCTTGTCGATGCGCTGCCCCTCCGCTTGCAGAAAGTCCATCTTGGTGACCGCATCATGCTCCAGCAGCTTCTTGTAGGCCTCGGCGCGTTCCGTCTCCATGGGAACGGTCGCTTCGAGCCGGACAATGTTTTCGCGGGTTTGTTCGAGCGCAGCCCTACGCTGGTCGATCACATGCTGGACGGCTGCCACTTTCGCCTGATATTCAGCCAATTGATCGACCAGCACCTGCTGTTGCAGCGTCACATACTGCGGATCCGCATCGGCCGGCGGCTCAAATCTCGACTTCCCCGCAATCAACGCGCGCAGCCTCGCCGCCTCCACTCTGGCTGCGCGATATTCGTTGGAGGCCCGGTCGTGATCCGCACGATTCTGCGTAGGGTCCAACTCAATCAGCACCTCGCCCTTCTTGACGATCTGTCCATCCAGTACATGGATCGCAGCAATCACCCCCGTCTCATACGGCTGAATCACTTTGGAATAGCCGCTGGGAATGATCTTGCCCTGCGCCGTCGCCACGATATCGATCCATCCGAAGGTGGCCCAGAGCACCGCGGAGGTGAAGACCGCCATGATCGTCCAGAGAATCGCCCGGCCGATCGGCGACGGCGGCGACTGCTGAATCTCAAGCACGGCGGGGAGAAACTCCGCGGCCCGCGCAGAGGGGGTCAGGAACCGTTTGCGCGAAGCGCCCGGCGGGTCGTTCCGACAAATGGTTCCTGCCCCCCTTCCGGCCGCCTTTCCGGCCTCCGCCTGCCAGGCTGCTTTCCAGACTGCCCAATGCCGTGAGAATGCGCCAAATGCCATGAGACCTCAGCTTGTTGTTCGTCAACCGCCTACAACAAAGAGCCTATCGCGTATGGCCGATGGCCGATGGCACAAAAAAACGGACGCATGATCCGTGCTGTCTATGCTATACGCCATAGGCTATACGCTCCCCTTCAGCGCTGCCCCGCCGTCCTGATGCCGACACAACCGGGCATAGAATCCCTTGAGCCGCACCAACTCCTCATGCGAGCCGAATTCCATCACTTCGCCTTTTTCAATCACGTAGATACAATGTGCCGGCCGCACCGTGCTGAGCCGGTGGGCAATGATGAACACCGTGCGCCCGTTGCAGATGTGCGCCATGTTCTGCTGAATGAGCGCCTCGGATTCATAATCCAAGGCGCTCGTCGCCTCATCAAAGATCAGAATGCGGGGATTCGCCACCAGCGCACGGGCAATCGCAATCCGCTGTCGTTGCCCACCGGACAATGAACAGCCATGTTCTCCGACCAACGTGTCGTAGCCCTCAGGTAGTTCGAGAATGAACTCATGGGCGCCGGCCAGTTTCGCGGCGCGCATCACCTGCTCCATCGCCAACCCCGGATCGGTCAAGGCAATGTTGTCGCGCACCGATTGGTTGAAGAGAAAGTTTTCTTGCAGCACGACACCCACCTGGCGGCGCAGCCACGCAGGATCCACCTGTGCCAGATCGGCCCCGTCAACCAGAATGCGCCCCCGTTCCGGCACATAGAGCCGTTGGATCAATTTGGCAATGGTGCTCTTCCCCGACCCCGACCGCCCGACGATCCCGATGACATGGCCGGGGGCCACGGTAAATGAGATCTTGCGCAGCACTTCCGAACCATCCGGCCGATACCGAAAAGTCACGCCTTCGAACACCACCTGCCCGGCGACTTTCGGCAAGGTGGTCCGGTTCGGATTATAGGAAGGCTCCGGCTGGGTATTGAGGACATCCCCAAGCCGTTGCACCGAGATACCGACCTGCTGGAACTCCTGCCAGAGATTCACGAGGCGTAACAGCGGGCCGGTCACCTGGGCCGACAGCATATTAAAAGCGATCAGCTGCCCGATACTGAGATCCCCTTCGATCACGCGATAGGCGCCGACCCAGAGCACCGCTACGACAGTAATTTTTTGGATGCAGGTGGCTACCTGACCCGCCACCGTGATCAGACTCGTCGCGCGAAAACTGGCGCGCACATACCCGGCCAGCTGCTCCTCCCACTTGCGCAACAGCGGCGGCTCCACCGCCATGGCCTTCACGGTTTGAATCCCGCTGATCACCTCGACCAGAAAGGACTGGTTCTCCGCGCCACGATTGAACTTTTCATGCAGCCTGGAGCGGATCGCCGGAGTAATGGCAATCGACAACACAGCATAGAGCGGTAACGAGACCATCACCACGCCCGTCAACATCGGGCTGTACAACCACATCACCGCAAGGAAGACCACCGTGAACAGCACATCCAACACCACCGTGACGGAATGGCTCGTCAGAAACTGGCGGATCTGTTCCAGTTCACGCACCCGGGCCACGGTATCGCCCACACGCCGCACTTCAAAATACGCCAGCGGCAGCGCCAGAATGTGACGGAACAGTTGCGCGCCGAGTCCGACATCGATGCGATTCGTCGTATGGGAAAACAGATAGGTGCGCAGCCCGCCGAGTAAGGCGTCGAAGATCGCGAGTGCGATCATCCCGATCGCCAACACATGCAAGGTCGTGAAGCCCTTGTGCACCAGCACCTTGTCGATCACCACTTGGGTGAACAGCGGCGTGAGTAACGCAAAGAGTTGCAGAAAGAACGAGGCGACCAGCACTTCCCCGAGGAACTTCCGGTACTTCACGATGGAGGGAATGAACCAGGTGAAATCGAATTTCAGATCGTGCAGACGCAGATTCGCCCGCTTCGTAAAGAGCAGCAGCTCACCGGACCAGGCCGACTCAAACTGCTCACGCGAGAGCACTAACGGCCGCCCGGCCACAGGATCCTGGATCAGCGCCTTGTCGCCGTCAATCTTGGCCAGCACCACATACCGGCCGTCCGTGCGCTTCGCCATCGCAGGAAACGGCGTTCCGGCCAGTGTATTCCAGGATGTGTTGAGCGTCCCTGCCTTCAAGCCAAGATGCTTCGCCGCACGCAGCAGCTCCGTATCGGAAAGCGCCCGCCCCGACTCGGCAAACTGGTGGCTCAACTGTGACCCGTCCGCGGGAAGGTCGTAGTACCGGGCGAGAATCAGCAGGCAGATCAG
>CAYHNM010000212.1:0-3603 GCA_964357985.1 uncultured Nitrospira sp.
AGAAGCCTTCGTGCTCGACGAGTTTCTTTGCAAAAACTCCCGCGGCTGTTTCACGCGAGGCCTGTGGGATGGAAGCTTCGAAGGGGCAGCCCTAGGTTATCGCCCTGTTGCGTCGCGAGGGGTGTTCTGCTTGCCGCGTCCGAACGGTCACAAACAGACGTTCGCGCCCTGTTCCTGACGGAGAGTCCGGCGGGTCCGTTCTTGCCGCAGAACAGATTGCGCTACAGCGAGCTGCTCGTTGGCCCGCTGGTCGAATTTGGGATTGGCGTCGATCGCCTTTTGGAAACAGACCATCGCGTGGGCTGCCTGCCCGGCTTCGAGATACACGGTGCCGAGATTATTAAAGGCCTGCGGCTCCGTCCCGCCCAGCCGAAACGCGGCTAACGCATCTCTATACGCGCCTGTCTTGGCCAGCGCGAGACCGAGGTTATTATGAATGGCCGCCTCGGAGTATCCTCGTTTCTTCGCCGACTCGAATTCCTCAATCGCCTGGCGATAGTCGCCCATGAGGTAGTAGGCGCGTCCCAGATTATTCCGCAGCTCAAGGCGGTCGGGCTTCAGCTCAAGCGCCGTCCGATACGCGGACACCGCTTGGCCATGTTCTTGGCGAAGATCGTAGAGCACGCCCAATAGGGCATGCGCTCTCCAGAGTCGCGCATTCTCTTGGACGGCTTGACGTAGGGCTTCCTCGGCCTTCACCTCCTGCCCCCCTTGGAAAAGCGACCGACCAAGGCCCTCCCATGCGTGAGAGTCGTGCGGTTCATCCCGAACCAGCGAGCGAAACCCGGCGACGGCATCGGCATGGAGCCCGTTCGCGAGAAATAGCAGATATTTCTTGTGCTGGACCCGCGCGTGGCGCGGCGCCGACTTCAACGCGCGATCGTACTGCAGCAACGCCAGGGTCCAGTTCCCCTGCCGAACGTAGGTATCGCCGAGTTGCTCATACTCATCCGCAGCCGGCGTGTCACGTGCGATCGATGGGACCTCCGCCTCATCTGTTGTTTTCTTCGACTCCGTACTCGTGTCCACGGATGACACAGTGCTTTTCACCGAAGATGTCGCGCCGGATCCACATCCGGCCATGCTCGGCGCCATCAGACCTAGAAGTATCACCGCCAACATCCGTTTCATACTCATCCTCCATGGTCTAGTAGGTCGTGGACAAACGTAACTACTCAGGTGTTCAGGCTGAAGGCGATACGTTATCTCACATCAAAACCTTCAGCCTATCTGCCTCGTCCCGCCCGTCGCGCTTCTACCCGGCCACACCGGGCAACATCGACTGCATCCCTCGAAGAAGAATCGGCCCGACGAGGATGATGAAGAGCAACGGCAAGACGAAGAACACGAGCGGCAAGAGCATCTTCACAGGAAGTTGCGACGCAAGTTCCTCCGCCCTGAGCTGGTGGCGGCGCCGAATCGCCTCGGAATGAACCCGCAGCGACTGCGCCAATCCTGTTCCAAACCGCTCCGTTTGGACGAGGAGCGCGACGAAGTTCTTGACTTCATCCAGGTCGGTCCTGAGACCGAACCTCCGCATGGCGTCTCCCCTTGCCCGGCCTGCCTGAAGTTCCACCGACAACAGACTCAACTCTTCACTCAGGCCGCGATGGCCGACGCGCAATTCGGTTCCGACCCGGCGGAGCGCCGGGTCTAAGGCTAACCCTGCTTCGACGCACACAACCATCAGGTCGAGCGCATCGGGAAACCCGCGTTCGATCGTTCGCCTGCGATGGTCGGCCAGCCGGCGCAGCCACAGGTCCGGCGCATACCAGCCACAGACCGCCATGCCGATTCCGCCTATCCAGACCGCCGCCGGATCGACCGCGTGGAAGGCCAGCACGCCCAGGCTTCCCCACAGACAGGGGAAGCCGAGCAGCCCGGCGAGCTTGGCGCCATGCAACAGAAACGGGATGCGTGGATGACGATACCCTGCCGTGGTGAAGCGGTTGGGGAGATGCGTGAGCTCATCTCCCGCCTTTTGGTCGAGCCTCTTTCCCACGCGTTCGAGCAGGCGCGCGCCGCGGGACAACCAGTCGACGAACAGATCCTGGATGGCGCGCCGGTCGGAGCGCCCGATCACCAGTGTGCGCCAGCGCATGACCTGATATCGGCGTAGGCCCCAGACAGAGATACTCCAAAGACCGGTCGCACAACCGGCAAAGACCAAGAGACCGATGCCGAGTCGTCCGTCCACGGCGATTCCTTTCAACTTTGCGGCGCAACCATGCGCCGGGTGATGACTACCCCGATCAGCGCCAGCGCGAGTCCAGTCCCTGCCGTCATGCGTCCCACCGGATCCTCATACAGCGGCGCCAGGTACCCGGGATTCAAAAGCCACAACAGGCCTCCGACTGCGAAGGGCAGCGCGAAGATCACTCCGACCGACAGACGTCCCTCCGCCGACACCGCCCGTATTTTCAGCTCCAATTCGAAACGCTTGCGCGTCAGCTCACTGATGAAGTCAATGATGCCGGCAAGATTGCCTCCCGTTTCCCGTTGAATCAGGAGCGACGTGACGAAAAAATTCAGCTCGCGCGATTCCACTCGCGCGGCCATCGCTTTGAGGGAATCGGGAAGACTCACCCCGAATCGAACTTCCTGCGCGACTCGCCCGAACTCGCTTTTGACCGGTTCCGCCGCCTCCTGCGCTACGATGTCGATGCTCTCCATCAGCGCGTGCCCGGCCCGAAGCGACCGGCTCATCAACTCCAGCGTGTCGGGAAACAGCAGCTCGAACCGGCGCACGCGGGCGCGCCGTTGCCGGGCGAGTCGAATCGGAGGTCCAAGAAATACGGCGAGTCCTCCCAAGGCCACGAACAACAGCGGCGCACCGAGCGCGATCAGGGTTCCCGGTACGATCGCGCCGCTGAGCCCCAGCCCGAGGATCACCGAGGAGCGTGACGCGCCTAGCCGGGCCGACGACGTCAGAACGGGATCCCAGGCATCGAGGAAGAGCCCGCCGGCGCCTGTCCTCCCCCTTGATGGCACGCGCATAATCGGCAACGCATCGAGCGGGAATGCCAGCCCGATGTCGTCCGGGAGGCTGGACTCACCGGCCTGAGTCCGCGCGGCGATCCAGCTCCGCACGGCCAACAGGCCACACAGCATGCACACAAAGGCAAGGCCGGCGATGAGGGCGGGCATGTTCAACAGTCCTCCACCTGCCGAGGATCGAAGAGGTCCTTGCTCACGGCACAGCCACGGACGTTTAAGCGATCGAGAAACGCCGGCACGACACCGGTCGCCCTGAACCGCCCTTTTACCCGTCCTTGATCGCCGAGCCCCGTTTGCTCAAACCTGAAGATCTCGCGTAATTCGATCTCCCCGTCTTTGAGCCCGTGCATTTCTTGCAGCGAGGTCAGTTTGCGGCTGCCGTCGGAAAGCCGCTGCACCTGGATCACCACCTGAATCGCCGACGCGATCTGTTGACGCACTGCGTGGGGCGGGATGTCGAGGCCGCCCATGGCCACCATGGTTTCGATCCGGGCGACGGCATCCTGCGGCGAATTGGCGTGAACGGTCGCCAGCGAGCCGTCGTGGCCCGTGTTCATCGCCTGCAGCATATCGAGCGCTTCATCCGACCGGACCTCTCCCAAGATG
>CAYHNM010000213.1:0-3568 GCA_964357985.1 uncultured Nitrospira sp.
GGCATCGATGGCGCGTTTCTGCGCCACTTCGGCCTTACGGTCCCTCAATTTCTTGTTGCGGTTCGGCGATCAGAGGACAGTGCTGCGTTAGCCCAGTGGTTTCTGTCGCTCCCTGCTGCCAGACCCGAGCGCATCACCGAATGGAACCGGCGCGCCACATTGCTGGGGGCCAAGGGGCATCCCGGCTATCTCACGCGGCATCTTATCAAATGGGTCTTCTATCCCAAGTCGGTGGTCGCTCCCGTCAACAGCCTCTTCGAAGCCATTGAACAGGACGAACGCTAGAGGAAATGTGCTTCGTGCGGTTCCGGCGAAGCCGCGATGATCTCACCGGCGAGATCTGCAATCATCTGCTCTGGCGGGGGCTCCCCTACTCTTCTGTATGCACTCCATCGAATCCATCGAGTGCGATACCGAGTGAGGCCAGCAGTTCCTTTGTCTCCGGACTGCTGTCTGAGCGTGCTTGCTTCAGCACAGAACGGTGAAGTGTGCGGAGCGGGGTCAGCACGCGCCGATCGGTAGTCTTGCCCAGGGCGCGTACCAGAATGATCTGAGTTTGGAGTGGTTCGTTCGGGAGAGCGGCGATGAAGGTGGGTACGATGTCGCTGTTGGGATGTAACGGTGCGAGACGGCCCAGGCCAACGGCGGCGGCGCGGTGCTGATCGGGCGTGCCGGTTTTGAAGAGTGCGAGCAGCGCGGGAATGCAATCTTCATGGCCGATGGTTCCCAACGCGGTTGATGCGGATTGGACCACCGCCGGATCGGGGTCTTTCAACGAAGTCGTGAGTCGAGGAATGGCGTCCACTGCGAGCATCTGGCCCAGGAGTCCAATCACGGCCTGCTTTTGTGTCACTGTCGCGCCGGACTCATCCAGGGCCTTGATCAGCCGGGCGGACTGTCCCCAATCGGCGGCGAGCAGAAACGGAAACGGATCTGTTTGCAATTGCTGGGTGAGCGCCGCAATCGCATACGCCCCCGCGTCGGTTTGCCCCGCTTGGCGCGCCGCCTCTTGGGGATTGCTAAACGGTGTGCGGATTTCGTGACGCCAGTCGGCCCAACGGGCGCCGAAGCGATAGGAGAGTTGGCAGGCCGGTCCTTTCCAGAGTCGTACGGCGGCGTCAACCATGTCGGCGTCGCCGCCGGAGCGGCCCGTCCCTTCCCAGGTTTTCAGTTCTTCACACTTTACTTTGACGGTAACCTCGTGTGGTCGACCGTTATCGGTGACGATGCGATATCCCAGTCGTTCGAATCGCGTCGAGATCACTTTCGTAATGTTGCCGGCATCAAGAGGACCATGGCTGCTCAAGGCCAGTGTCTCCAGGTGGATCTGTTCGGCCCGATGCAGGAGATCCTTTTCCTCAGCCGTGAGCAATTCCTTGCGCGCGTGGGCCATGTCCGGAAAGCCTGCGGCGATGGTCGATCCGAGAAAGAGGAGAGTACATGCCACTCGAAGACGGCTGACGGCAATAAAATGGGGGCTCATCATAATCCGTGCGCTCCTTGTGGTGCGAATGGGAGGAAGGAGTGAATGAATGTGGCGGGATTGTCTCATAGGCTGGGTAAGTGGGGAAAGGCTTCCATCTGGTCCATCATGAAACGGTGAGTCCATTGTTGTTCTAAGTTGAGGCGATCGTACGGCTGTAGGGAAATGGCTACAGCGGCATTATCTCTACAGTCTGAATGGGATACGTAGTTATCCCCAGTGTCCACTGTCCTTCTTTCCCTTCGAGTTTGATATGGATCCTATGGAGGGGATCTTCTAAAAGACAAGAAAATCAAGGAAGTGCTGGAGAATGATCGGACAACCCCTGGTCGGTACGACCCTTGCTCTACCCACTACGAATGTGCTTCATCGAACGTAAGGAGAGAAGATCTGATCATGCAAAATCGTGCCCTTTCAAGAAGTCTGGTCGATGAGCAAGGGGGGCTGGCCCCGGTGAGCAATCGTCGGGAGGAAGTCAGGATTGAGGATTGTCACTCTTGCGAATATGAAATCATAGAATCCGGTGAGCTTCGAGTCGCTGCAGTGCGACAAGGCCAGGTGTTTACGCTCAATCGGAGCGCGCACGGAATGTTGCTGCTGATGGAAGAAGCCCCGCGGCCGAATCAGCGGATTGAGGTCCATAGTGCAAAACTAGGCTGGTGGCGTTCCACAATGGTCTATGACGTGCGGTGGACGCAGCCGATCCAAATTGGGCCCCAAGGCGACTTGTTCTTAGTGGGGTGCCGGTTGGCTACGGAATTGCCCTTGTAGCGCAGACTTTCACATCTTTCTCAGAGATATTCTCCCCACAACGCCGTCAATAACGATTGATTGCCGCGGGCGATCATTTTATCCTGCGCGCATGTTGTTCGGGTTTGTCGCACTGTATCTGCTCTGTTCCGTCGGGATCGGTCTCTACGCGGCGACACGTGTGCAGAACACGAAGGATTTCGCGGTGGCCGGCCGGAGTCTGCCGTTGCCAGTGGTGACTGCGACGGTCTTCGCGACGTGGTTCGGCGCCGAAGCCGTACTCGGCATTTCCGCGACTTTCGTGAAGGAAGGGCTTCGGGGTGTGGTGGCCGATCCCTTCGGATCCAGCCTCTGTCTCATTCTCGCCGGATTGTTCTTCGCTCCGCGGTTCTACCGCATGAATCTCCTGACAGTCGGAGACTTCTACCGTCTGCGGTATAACCGCACGGTCGAGGTCTTGTGCACGCTCGCGGTCGTGGCGTCGTATCTCGGTTGGGTGGCGGCGCAGTTCAAGGTATTGGGCCTCGTGTTGAACGTGGTGACGGCAGGGGGCATCAGCCAGTCGCTGGGCATGATCGCCGGCGCGCTGATCGTCCTGACCTACACGACGTTCGGCGGCATGTTTTCAGTGGCCATTCTGGATTTCGTGCAGATCACGGTCATCATGGGTGGACTGTTGTATATCGGCTCGATCGTCAGCGGACTGGCGGGAGGAGTTGAAGCAGTCATTGCGCATGCGGCTCACGCCGGTAAGCTGGATTTCTTTCCGCCGGCCAGCCTCAACGCCTGGATTCCGTTTCTTGGCGCATGGGTGACGATGATGTTCGGGTCAATCCCGCAACAGGACGTCTTTCAGCGGATCACGTCGGCGAAGGACGAAGCAACGGCCGTGCGCGGTTCTCTCCTGGGCGGGACGTTGTACTTCGCCTTCTGCTTTATCCCGATGTTTCTGGCCTATGCCGCCACCCTTGTCGATCCGGCGCGTTTTCTGGCGTTGCTTGAAACCGATTCGCAGCTGGTGTTGCCGATGCTGATTCTGGAACATACGCCGATCGTGGCGCAGATCGTCTTTTTCGGGGCCGTGCTGTCGGCGGTGATGAGTTGTTCCAGCGCGACGTTGCTGGCGCCGTCCGTGGCCCTCAGTGAAAACGTCTTCAAGCCGATGATCTCTCGCTTGAACGATGCGGAGTTGCTGCGGATGATGCGGGCGGTGTTGATCACCTTTGCCGCGGTGGTGTTGGCCATTGCGCTCTGGTCGGATGCCAGCATCTATAAGTTGGTGGTGAGTACCTATAAGGTCACGCTCGTGGTCGCGTTCATTCCGCTACTGGCCGG
>CAYHNM010000214.1:0-3561 GCA_964357985.1 uncultured Nitrospira sp.
TTCCGGAAACTCTCCGATAATTTTGAGCTCTGCGTCACCGGGCTGGGGTTTGTCCGGTCCGATCTCGATCGCATGAGTGATCCCACCTACCAGCGTGTGAAGGGTCTGCTGCTCAATTGAAACCTTCCCGTCCCGTTCTTCTGGTCCATGGAGGTGCCGGTCTTCGTCGCATGACCGCGGCTCAGGCCGGCTGTCTCACCGCAGCGTTGGAAATCGGCTACCATCTTTTGGATCGCGGCGCACCGGCGCTCACCGCTGTCGAGCAGGCGATCTGCGTGCTGGAGCAGAGCGGGCTGTTCAATGCGGGACGTGGTGCGCATGTGCAACTCGACGGGGTGCGGCGCATGGATGCGTCTATTATGGAAGGGCAGGATCTGCAGGCCGGGGCCGTGGCGTCGATCGAAGGGATTGTTCATCCTATTTCAGCCGCTCGACTGGTGATGGAGCAGACGACGCACGTCATGCTTGTCGGGAAGCCTGCGTCGGTCTTTGCCCGGCATGGTAAGTTGGAGCGGCAGCCGATTCGGCCTTCAGGTCACGCCTTACGCAAGGCGACGATGACGAAGGCCTGGTCTCCGAAAACGTTGGAACTCTACCGGACGATGATGTCGAGTGGGCCGGCGTTGCGGAAGCGCGCCGGGAAGGAGACCGTCGGCGCAGTGGCACTTGATCGAACCGGGACGGTCGCGGCCGGTGCGTCTACCGGTGGCATCGATGTGATGCTGCCGGGGCGTGTCGGCGACACGCCGATGATCGGCTGCGGGGTCTATGCTGACAATGAGAGCGGCGCCGTATCCATGACGGGGTTGGGTGAAGGGATTATCCGAATCGCGGTGGCGAAAGAAATCTGCGACCGCCTGGAGCAAGGTGAGCGCCCGGCTTCAGCGGCGACCTATGTTTTGCAGAAATTGGTTCGACGAATCAGCGGTGCTGCCGGTTCTCTCGTGCTGGCTCCGAACGGGCGATTCGCCATTACCCATGTCACCCCGCGCATGGCCGCCGGCTGGTGGGATGGGAAGGGACGGCCCACAGTACGGGATTGCTTCCGATGAGCCGCAGCCTCTTTCATCTCGCATTTCCCGTTCACGATCTGGTCGCCACAAAACAGTTCTATGTTGAAGGCTTGGGCTGCACGCTCGGGCGCGAATCGGCGAACGCCATCACCTTGGGGTTGGCCGGGAACCAGCTGATCGGGCATCGTGAGCCGGACGAGGCTCCGGTACAGCGAGGGATCTATCCGCGTCATTTTGGACTGGTCTTCCTCGAACAATCAGACTGGGAGGCCGTGGCCGAACGAGCCCGACAGCATGGCCTGTCGTTCTATCAACAGCCTCGCGTGCGATTTCCCGGCACGCGCATCGAGCATCGCACCTTCTTTCTTGAAGATCCCTCGCGGAATTTGCTCGAATTCAAACACTACACCCATGAGTCGGCAATTTTCGGTGAGCGAGATGTCACCGCCGTCGGCGATTCCGAGTAAAGACGGTCTTTACCGGATCCGTTTCAGCCTCGCGTCAGTGCGCTGGGGGAGAGGTGGGAATCCTGTTCATGCTTTTCAGGATGCGCTGATGGCGCTTGCTTAGGAACGCCGTCTTTCGGAGTGGGTCGTACCGGCGCGGAGAAGGCAAGATGGCGGCCAGCCAGGCCGCTTCCTCAGCGGTGAGATCCTGGGCTGATTTCCCAAAGTGATGGCGCGCCGCGGCTTCAGCGCCGTACACGCCGTTTCCCCATTCTGCGACATTGAGATACAGTTCGAGGATCCGCTCCTTGGTCAGGTGGTGCTCCAAAGACCGTGTGATCAGCGCCTCACGCGCCTTCCGTATGAGTGAGCGCTCGGTCGACAGATACAGGTTCTTCGCAAGTTGCTGCGTGATCGTACTGCCGCCCCGTTTCAGTTCCCCGGCTTCGAGGTTGTGGATTGCGGCATCCTTGATCCCTTCCCAGTCAAATCCTTCATGAATGAAGAACGACGCATCTTCCGCCGCGATGGCCGCATGTTGCAGATGGCGGGACATGCGTGAGAGTGGTATCCAGGTCCATTGTCGCGGGACCGGATGTCGTTGATTTTGTGCAAGGGTCTGTCGATGTTCCATCAACGCGGTCGGGCCTGGATTGGTCTTGGCGAGGAGCGCCACATCCGGCAACGTCAGCAGCCAGGTCAAGGCGAGGAGGCCCAGTGGGATGCCGAGGAGTAAGGCCGTCCAGAGCAGCACCCGGGCGACGGTCCGTTGTTTTTTGGCCTTGGGCATACGAAGGGGGTGTTACTCGCCCGTCATTCTGCTACTGTGTAGAGGCTCGCGATGGTTGAGTCACGGGGTTGCGTCATCACTATGAAAATTCTTTCATCTGAGTTTATCAAAAGTTGCGCGTCGGCAGAACAATTTCCTCAGGGGGAACTGCCTGAGATTGCCGTCGCAGGACGATCGAATGTCGGGAAGTCCTCGCTGATTAATTCACTGCTCCATAGAAGGGGGCTTGCCAAAGTCAGTCGAACGCCCGGTAAGACGAGGGCGGTGAACCTCTTTCAGATTGCCACCTCAGACCCGGGGCTGGCGAAATTTTATCTGGTGGATCTTCCGGGCTATGGATTTGCGAAGGTCTCGAAGTCCATTCGCGCGGAATGGGGGCCTCTGATCGAATCCTATGTGGCAGAGCAGCCCTCATTGATCACCGTCGTCTTGTTAGTGGAATGCCGGGTCGTCACGGAGCAGGATCGCCAGACGGTGGCCTGGTTGCGATCCATCGGACGTGAGCCGGTCATTGTGGCGACCAAGGTCGACAAGCTCAAGCCGAGTGAACGGGTACGGACGCTTCGTCAAACCCACCGCGATCTCGGATTGCCGGAAGGGCAGCAGCTGATTCCCTATTCAGTGGTCACCGGGGAGGGGCGGGATCATCTCTGGGGGGTCTTACGGGATCTCGTCAAAACTTAATTTCGATGTAGGCCTTGTTCTTCAAGTCGACCAGCCAGGATTGAAACACGTCTTCGCTCTTTTGCTGAAACACCAGCGACTGGATTTCGAATTTCACTTCATCAAATGGGCGAAACTGTTTCGGCGTCCGCTCATCGACTCGGACGATATGGTAACCCTCGGAGGTTTCGACGATCTCGGAGATCCCGCCCGGCACCAGCGGTGCAATCGCGCGCTCAATGGCCGGGAGAAGTTCCCCCTGCCTGACCAGCCCGAGCCGGCCTCCGCGCGAGGCGTTCGGCCCATCTGAATAGCGCAACGCGGCATCCTCAAACTTTTCTCCACGCTTCAATTCCGTCATCACGAGCCGCGCTTTTTCCAACGCTTCCCCGGTCCCGTCGGCCGAGCGGAGCTGAATCAAGATCTGGCTCAGGGTGTATTCTTCGGGGAGCGCGAAGCGCGTCTGGTGCTCCTTGTAGTACCGCTTCATCTCCGCGTCTCCGACCATGACGCCGCTCCGCACTTCCCGGTCGACGACTTTGAGAAGAGTGAGCTGATCGCGTACGTTTCTCAGGCTGAGCGGGTCCTTCTCATTGACCTTCTCGCCCTGCTGCTTCATCTGCTGGATGGCTTGCTTCACTTCCTGGTC
>CAYHNM010000215.1:0-3559 GCA_964357985.1 uncultured Nitrospira sp.
CCCATGTGACTGGAACTGGAATACCCGATGACATACTTGGTGTCTTTCGCGTAGTACGCGACAAACCCGCCGTAGACGATACTGAACATGCAGAGCACGGCCGCCATCGGCATGAGCTCCCGCGTCGTTTCGGGGAGAATCTCGAAGGCCACGCGGATAATCGAGAAATGCCCGAGCTTCATGAGGACGCCGGCGTGCAACATGCTGGTGGCAGCCGGAGCGGCGGCATGTCCTACGGGCGACCAGGAATGCAGCGGCCAAAGCGGCGCGATCGAGGCGAATCCGAAGAAAATCAGGACCCAGATGATTTTGTCCAGCGTCGTACCCAGCACGGGAATGTTCATGAGATTGGCATGTTCGCGGAGTACCAGGATATCAAAGGTGTTCAAGCCTGAATACTTGTAGATCAGGAGAATACCCATGAAGGCGGCGACGGCAAAGGCGGAGAGAAACAGCACCAGCTTCATGGCCGCGTATTCTTTGCTGTTCGAGCCGAAATTGAAGATGAAGCCGACGGAATCGCGTTGTTTGACGCCTTCCGGATCGGTCATTTCCAGATACTTCTTGGTATGGCTGCCCCACATACCCAACAGGAGATACATCGGAATGACCGACATTTCGTAAAAAAAGTAGAGGAAGAAGAGGTCCAGTGACATGAAGACGCCGATGGTGGCGGCGGCGAGAATCAGAATCCAGATGTAAAACTCTTTTGCGCGATCTTTGATGTGCCAGGAGACGAAGATGCCGGCGAACAACAAGATCGACGAGGCCAGGACCAGGGGGGTGCCGATGCCGTCGACGCCAAGGTAGAGCGAGATGCCGAGTTGTCGCGACCATTCAAACCGTTGGATGAACTGGAATCCGCCTCTGACCGGGTCGTACGAATAGAACAGATAGAGGGACGCAATGAGCGAAATAAACGCTGATCCGGCAGCAATCCCGCGCACGAGGAGCGCCTGGCGGTTGGAGACGAAGATCAACGCGAGGGCGCCGAAGAACGGAGCGAAGAGAATGTAGAGTAAGGCGTAATCACCCATGGGTCTTAGTGATCCAATCGTTGAACTGGTTCAGTCAGCACGGCGACGGTTCCATGATCGAGACGGTCTACCAGCGCTTGGATCGAGCCGTTCATGATGTGGAGGAACGGCGATGGATAGAGCCCGATCCAGAGAATCATGACGGCGAGCGACACGGCAATGACCATTTCCCGTAACTGTAAATCGGCCATCGTATTCTTCACGGCTTTTCCGAGAGGGCCCAGGATCGCCCGTTCGTAGTACCACAGAAAATAGGCCGCACCGAATACGACTCCGGTGACGGCGAGGGCGCCGAAGACCCAATTGGCTTTAAACGTACCGAGAAGAATCAAGAACTCTCCGACAAAGCCATTGGTGCCGGGCAAGCCGATTGAGGCAAGCCCGATCAGTAAAAAGAACGAAGCGAGGAGCGGAACCTGTTGAGCCATCCCGCCGAATGCCGACAGGTGTGTGGTTTGCTGTCGCGAGTAGAGGAACCCTGCAATAAAGAAGAGTCCCGCGGTACTGAATCCAAGGTTGATCATCGTCAGGAGACTGCCCTGGAGTCCCTGATAGTTCAGCGCAAAGAGCCCCATCATCACAAAGCCCAAGTGGCTGATGCTGCTGAACGCCAGAAGTCTTCGGAAGTCCGGCTGGATCAGGGCCATGATGGCGCCATACGTAATCGCGGCAATTCCCAGAACCATAATGACGGTCACGACGGTATGGCTCTTCGATGCCTCTGGCAGCAAGGGAATGCTGAATCGGATGAAGCCGAATGTCCCAAGCTTGAGTCCGGCGAGGACTACAGCCATGCCGATTGGCCCTTCGAGCAGGGCGTCAGGCAGCCACGTGTGGAATGGAAACACCGGGGCTTTGAAGGCAAAGCCCATGAACATCAGCCAGAAAATAAGGATCTGTTGATCGATCGGAATGGGGACTGCCAGCAGATCGAGGAGGTCGAAAGAGTACAGCTGATCGGTATGCCGGAGGACCGCCCAATGGTGGAAATTCAGATCCAGCAGCGCAATGCCCACGAGCATGAAGACGCTACCCAAGAGGGTGTAAAGGACATACTTCAATGCGGCATGATGACGTTCGGCCCCGCCACCCCAGAGCTTGATCAGGAAGTAACTCGGGATGAGCATCAATTCCCAGAAGACGAAGAAGAGAATCAGGTCCAACGAGATGAAGACGCCCATGGTCGTCGTTTCGAGAGCCAGGAGACACATCATGTAGAGTTTCACCTGGTGGCGAATGGTGTCCCAGGAATACACAATCACGAGAACTGTCAGGAACGCGGTCAACCCGACAAAGAGCACGCTGATGCCATCGACTGCCAGGTGATAGCTGATGCCCAAGGCGGGAATCCAACGCACATGTTCGGCAAACTGCATCGCAGCAGAATCGGGGACGAAGCGGAGGAGGACGAAGACCGCCAAGGCGAGTTCGACCAGGCTGATCGTCAGGGCGGAGGTCCGAACCATATCCTCATCATCAACGAGCCAGAGCACCGCTGCTCCGACAAAAGGGAGGAAGAGGAGGCAGGACAGAATTGGAAAACCAGCTGCGAGTTCTTCTAACATAATCGTTGCACGACTCCGACGATCCCTCGACGTGACTTACTTTTGCACGATCAGTTGTACGACTAAGGCCAGCAAGAAGAGGCCAGCGACAATAATTGCCGCGTAGTGATGGACCATGCCGCTTTGGAGCTTGCGTCCCTGGCGAGCTGCCAGATGGTTGCCGAGCCCAATCACGTTGAGGCCGGCATAGACGACGTATTTTTCGACCCAGGTCGATCCGGCTGATCCCCATTCCGCCATTTGTGCGACGCCGTTCACGAGACCATCGATCACTGTCCGATCAAACCAGTCCAGGAATTCCCCCAGGCGTTTGGTCGGCTCAACGAACAGGAAGTCGTAGAGCTCATCGACATAGTATTTATTGAGCAGAGTTGTGTAGGCACCTTGGAATTTGGCTGACCAGTTGTCAGCAGTCGAAGGACTTAAACTATAGAGGAAATGAGCCAGACCCCACCCGACCAGCGCAATGCCGGTTGCCGTTCCCATAAGAAGCAGGGTGGTTGCAACGCTGGTTTCATGTCCGCCAGCTGCGCCTGCAACGGGGGCCAAGAACCCATGGAGCCAGCCATGTTCCGGTGGGAATCCCAAGATGAGTCCTCCGAATACTGATAACACGCCGAGCGCCATCAAAGGCCCGACCATGACCATGGGCGACTCATGGACATGTTCTTCGGTGTGATGGTCCATGCGAGAGGCGCCGTAGAAGGTCAGGTACGTCAGTCGGAACATATAAAAAGACGTGAGGAACGCGCCGATCGCCGCCAGTCCATAGAAGAGGAATTGGTGATTCATGAAGGCGTGGCCCATGATCTCGTCTTTACTCCAGAACCCGGCGAGCGGTGGGATCCCTGCGATCGCGATGGTGCCGATGAGAAAGAGTCGATAGGTCCATGGAATCTTTTTGCTGAGCCCGCCCATTTTTCGGATGTCTTGTTCCCCCGACAATGCATGGATGAC
>CAYHNM010000216.1:0-3558 GCA_964357985.1 uncultured Nitrospira sp.
CCGGTCTATGCAGCCTATGCGATGTTCGATGCGCAAAATGCGGTGCGTATCCATCATCTGGCCGATGAAACTGCGGCGGTGTGGCGGGATCTGGATCCATTGGTCAGGTCGAGAACGGTCGTGCATCTGCATACCCAATGCGGCAACGGTGTCTATATGCCCGTGTGGACCGATCTGTTCGATCCGGAACTGCCGGAGGAGCATGGGCCGGTCTGGACGTCTCCTGATGTCTGGGTGTTCACTGCCGACCTGCCGATCGAATGGCCCGGCGAAATGCTGACGAACCGATTGTTGGCAGAGGGCTGTACGAGATTCGAAAATCACATCGTTGAAACGTCGGAGAATTAGTCTCCGCACGATAGTTCTGCCTTGCGCGCTGTTCAAAATCTCGCCTTTCGGTGCTTTTCCTCAGATGTTGTCCTATCCTAGGCCTACATCATGCCGAAGCCATCGTCCTCATCAAGTCGTCTGACCGCCATTCTTGTGACCATTGTCGGGCTGGGACTCGTGTGGGGACTGGTCTGGGCCAATATGCCCACCAAAGATCAACTCCACGCATCCGCGGTCTCGTCTCGATCAATGAAGGCAGTTCCTCCGACGCCTGCGCTGGACCTGAGCATTCCAGGGGTGCCGGCGCCGGATGCACCGGGATCGCATCGAGTCGTGGTCAACGGGGCGGAGCTGCCTCAACGTGAGCAGGGCGGGGGAGGGCTGGAGGTCGCCTCAGATCCTCGATCAAAGCAAATTGCAGAGATGAAATGTGAAGTCGAACTGCAGCAGGCCTGTCCGGATAGTCTGCAAGGCGAGGATCACCGACGCTGCATGGAGCAACGGGCCAAGCATCTTCCGTCCCCCTGTCAGTCAATGATCCGCCAGCAGCTTGTGCGGTGGAAGGAACGTTCCGGTCATGCGCTGGCTTGCGCGGATGATGTCAAGCGCTTCTGTCGCGAGGTGCCGTCAGGAGAGGGGCAGATGTTGCAGTGCTTACAGGACCACGCCCAGGACGTGTCGGACGGGTGCTATGCGACATTGCCCAAAGGCGCACTCACCCTCAGAAACTAGCCGGTCAGTCTCAATCGCTCAACGATATCTTCCAGATTCCAGACCATTCGAACCGAGGTCACGCGACGTACCGCGTCGGTCCTACGATATCCCGGTGTGTGGGGTGTCGCTACATGGCCAGTCGTTGACGGACCCGATTCCACATCGGCTGCTCTATGGCCTCATGGACAGCTACGGTGATGACCGTCGTATTGTCATCTCCGCCCGCATCATTGGCGAGGGCGACCAGCTGCCGCGCTGCGCCGTTCACGTCATCGGTTTGTGTGAGGACGTTGAGGAGCCTCGTTGTCTTGACGCCTTTTGTCAGGCCGTCAGAGCAGAGCAAAAGGCGGTCGCCCGTCCGTAGTTCAGCTTCGCCGATGGTGATGTCGACGTCCGGGGCCACTCCCAAGGCGCGGGTCACGATGTTGCGCTGTGGCGATCGCTCGGCTTCGGCTTCAGTCATCAGGCCGGAGCGCACCTGTTCGGCCACCCATGAGTGATCGGCTGTCAGGGGATGGATGGCATGGGCGCGGACCAGATAGAGGCGGCTGTCACCGACATGAGCGAACGACATCAGCTGGTCTGTGAGCAGCACTGCGACGACGGTCGTTCCCATCCCGGCCCAGTCCGGATTTCTGCGCCCCTCACGATGAATGACGCGATTGGCGTCGCGGATCGCGCTGAGGAGGCGATTCCCTGAGAGCGAAATAGTCGGGTCAGATTGGCCGATCAATGGGAATGCCGGGTTCTGTGACGCTTCATTGATATGACGATGGATGGTTTCAACCGCGAGGCCGCTGGCAATCTCGCCGGCCTTGCTGCCGCCCATGCCATCGCAGACGATGAAGAGCCCTAAGGTGGTGTCGGTGCAGTAGCGATCTTCATTGTGCGATCGCCTGCGACCGACATCAGTGAGCGCGCTATGGGTAACGGCAAGTGGCATGGGCGTTTCTCTCGCAGGCTAGACGGTCTGGCCTTGCAGGCAAGCGCGCAGTTCCTGGGCAAACTCGGCCGCCCGTCGGAATCGCATGGCCGGATCCTTTTCGAGCGCTTGGTTGAGCACCTGTTGGAGGGCTGGAGGAATGTCTGGACGAATGACCTTGATAGAGGGATGAGGATTATGAGCAATTGCAAAGAGCAAGGCGGATAAGTTATCCGCAGTGAATGGAGGCCGGCCGCTCAGCATTTCAAAGAGGACGACTCCCAGCGAAAAAATATCGGATCGCCCGTCGACCTTTTTCCCGGCAATCTGTTCCGGTGACATATAGGTGGGGGTGCCGAGCACGATGTTGGTTTGCGTCTTCGACGACGAGGCCATTTTCGCAATGCCGAAATCCATGACTTTCACCATTGCGCCTTTGGTGATCATGATATTGGCCGGCTTAATATCGCGGTGCACGACGCCTTGTTGATGGGCGTAGTCCAGGGCATCGGCGACGGTGGCAAGGATTGGAATCAGTTTGTCGAGCGGCAGAAGGTTGGGTTTGCGCGACCAGTGCTTGAGCGTGGTGCCCTCCAAGACCTCCATGGCGATGTAGCCGAGATCATGCTCTTCGCCCGCATCGTAAATCGTCACGATATTGGGGTGTGCCAGCCGGCCGGTCGATTCCGCTTCACGGAAAAACCGGGTTTTCACTTCCTGGAGTTTCTCCGCATCGTCGATGTCATCGAGTCGCATGGTTTTGATGGCCACGAATCGTTGAATCGTGGGGTCTTTGCCTAGATATACCACCCCCATGGCTCCGCGTCCGAGTTCCTTCAGGACTTTGTACCGTCCAAGCATGGCGGGTGGAGATCCATTGTTGGGCGAATCTGCGGATGCTGAGTCAAAGGTGTCGGATGGGCCGGAACCTTCATGAGTATCATGACTCTCGTCGACTGTCTGAGGCGTCTTCTTTCGACTTCGTGTCGGCGCAGGGGCGGTGAAGTAGTGATGGAGGGCGTCGATGTTGAGTAGCCACGCCACAGTCAGCCAGAGCCCGGTGGCGACCAGAGTGGCGGCATAGCCGAGGCTGTATCGCTGGGTGCCGAAATCTTCAATCAGCGTCTGTCCGACTACTTGCATGGTCTTGTCCCCGACAATGAGGACGACGATCGTGATCAGCGGAAGGATGATCCGGCTGAGAAAGGTGAAGCCTCGTCCGTTGTCCGGCATGTGGCGAAAGGCGTGAAAGGCCAGGAGCCAGAGTGTGAGGAGGCCGGTGGCTTCAACGACCAGACGAATCGTTTGTGGTCCTGTCAAACTGAGGAGGGTCAGGGGAAAGTGTTCGGCAAACGGCAGCTTGCTCAGGAGCGGACCTGCAAAGAGGGCCACAAATGAGACGATTGCGAACTGAATGAGCCAGCCAGATGCGTGTGTCATGGATAGATTCAGTGAGAAGCTGCCCAAAGTCTAGCGGATAGGCCTGAAGAGTCAACGAATAGCGGGAATCGCACAGGGAGAGCGGGTTAGAGCCTGGCGACGGCGTCCTTGAGCTTCGGAAGCAGATGATCCGGAACATGCAGCGAGCCCTT
>CAYHNM010000217.1:0-3549 GCA_964357985.1 uncultured Nitrospira sp.
GATCCCGCACCAGCTTCTCGTGGCGCGATTTCGTCCGAAGCGCATACCAGCGGGGCTCGTGCATGACTTCCTTCATGCACAGCCCCGTGCACGCTGAGCGAGACAGGCGAGAAATGCGAGATTGGGGAAACCGGTCAATTGCACAAGCATGAACCTGACACTACTTTCTTTTGAGAGTTCGTATCAAAGCACCGAGCTTCGCGGATATGTGTTCAACGCTCAGAATCAGATTCTTTGCGTTGCCCTCATCGATATATCCTATCCGCTGGGCGATGATGAACTAAGTCTTGAGCTCGCCTGAAGACCCCTTTGCGATATATAAATATCGAATAAGTTCAGGAATCGTTTCTCGCTCTTTCCCTTCCGCAATGTTGGAGGCTATCGAAACAGCCGCTCTTTGCAATTGATCTCGAAAACCGAAATCCTGGCTCAAGGCACTGCTCTTCGAAACACTATAGACTTCAACCGCTAGCGAAACGGCCTCCCGCCAAACCTCAAGGTCCTCAAAACGAGTGATCGCCATTCGCGCATCTCGCAAGTCCCGCGAGTCGCGCTTGTCGCGCGCCCCTGCGGGACACAGCTTCGCCCTCTCACTTACAGTGAACACAAAAAACGACCTGCACTGACGGCCGAATCAGACCGTTGGTCCGAGCGCGAGCACCTTGCCGTTCGGAACCTGGTACTGCAACAACATTTCACCGTGTTCGTGCGACCGATCGAGATCGGCGAGCACCACGGCATCGAACTCCCACTCTTTCAACACACTCGGATGCGAAACGGGATACGAGAGAAACGTTCCAGTCGTCCCGTCACTCACAAACCCTACTAATTCCATATCCATCTCCCGCAAAGAGAGATAGGCCATTTCGGCAAATTCGCTTGTTCCAAAGATCACAATCCGCCTACCCCCCACGACGGTGACACGAGACAGGACATCGCGCAGCCGGGCGCGCATATCCCGATAGTGAGACAGGGAGTACTGCATGTAGAGGTAGGTGAGCCGGGACTTCTCGGCAAATCCTTGCGGCGTCAGCAGATAGCGAATCCGGTGAGATGGGATGGTCGTGACCTTGACATATCCCTTTCTCGCGAGTCGCTTTACGTACAGATTCGTGAGCCCAAGCGCCACACCCAGTTTAATGGCGAGAGACCGTTGCGTGACCGCACCGTCCCGCTCCAATTCCGTGAGCAGAATAAGGTCTCGTTGTCCCTGAAGATTCATCTCATTTAGAGACTCCACCAAAAAACGTTCAGGATATGAACACAATTAGGAGAGGGAGTCAAGAAAGAATTCCACAATAGGTAGGGATATCAACGATCTAGGGGAAAGATTGGCCAAGTCGGTGGCGACTAGATATGGTGGATCGTTAACGGCTGGGCGGACTGAACCACAGCGCCGAGTCGAGCGGCGACATTCTCAACGGTAAATCGATCGAGGCAATCCCAATACGGGCAAGCCTCGCCGATACACTTCTCACAGGTCGGCACATCCGGGCGAAGCAGCATGCCACGCCCCAAGGGTTTCCAACGAGTCGGCAAATTGTTTCGGCGCGGATCAAACAGACTGACCGTAGGCACGCTGAGGGCCGCCGCCAGATGGGCCGGACCGGTTGCACCGGACACCACCACATGAGCGGCCCCGATCACAGCCATCAATTCCCGGACAGCGAGTTGCCCCATGAGATTGATGACTCTTGGATGGAGCACGACACCGTCCAAGGCCTCGCTCCGGAATTGATCACATTCCGCCTGGCTGCCGGTCAACGCCACTGTATACCCTTGTTGCGCCAACGTCTGGGCAAGATCCCGATAATGCGCCGGCCGCCAATGCCTGGCCGACACACCCCCAGGATGAATCACGACTCGCGGCACTGTCGCGCCGCTCCATCGCCGCTCCCCAGCGGCTCGCTCAGCATCGGTGAGTCGGAGCACCGGGGCAACCACGGGCAAGGGCGTCAGCCGAAGTCCCTTGAGCATCTCTACATTGCATTCAGACTCATGCTTCTGAAAACTGCTTCGGTGTTCATAAATCCAGCGATTCGCCAAGACGCTCTGCCACCGAAAGCCCGTCGCCACGCGGAGCGGAATGCCGGCCCGCCAGGCCGCCCACATCAAGCGGCGAAACGGTTTGAGAAAGATGACCGCATCAATCCCACCGGAGAAGGCCTGCATCATGTCAGGAATCGACGCCTGCAAGGACACTGTTCGCACATAATCGATATCGGGATGGTGCTCTAAGATCGGCGCCGCCACGGGATTCGCCAGCACGCCGATGCGAACTCCAGGCATCAATTGTCGCAATTGCGCCGCAACCGGAAGCGAGAGCACCAGATCCCCGATCCCGTCCGGACGCACGATCAGCACATTCATCGTGACACCGCACGGCAGGACTGTTGGGACACAACGGCCGCCACGACCTGTTCAGGCGTAATCGATTCGAGACATTCCATCGGCACCGCATTGCGGCAGACGCGGCTGAAGCAAGGACGGCACGGCAGATCATGAGTCAGCACGGTATGCCCTGCTCCATAAGGACCGGTACGCACCGCGCTGGTTGGCCCGAAGATCGACACCACCGGCGTCCCCACTGCTGCCGCGACATGCATCGGCCCGGAATCGTTGGTGATCAACGCGCAGGCTTTCGACAACAGAGCCGGCAGTAATCCGATCGGGGTCTCACCGGCCAGATCGACAACCGGACAAGCCGTCAGACTCCGCACCAGTCCGCTCGCTTCCCGTTCGTCCGGCCCGCCGATCACCACGAGAGGCCCGATGCCGCGGGCCGCCAATTGAGTCGCCGCGGCAGCAAACGATGCGGCCGGCCATCGTTTCGTCTGCCAGCGCGCCGAGACATTCATGGCCACCCACGGCGCATCCAGATCGATACCCTTCCTCCGGAACAGATCACGCAACGCCGTTACATCCTGCGACAGCAGTCTGAATCGGAATTGCGGCCCGGCGTCAACCGACGCGCCCAGCTCCTTCGCAATCAGCAGATACCGATCCACGGCATGCATCTCAGGCGTCGGCACAGCCACGCGCTGCGAATACAGCCACGGACTCCCTTCACGCCCATTGGCAAACCCCACCCGCTGAGCGCATCCGGTCATCCGGGCCACAAGGGCACTGCGCAAGAGGCCTTGAAGATCGACGGCCAGATCAAACCGCTGCCCCCTCAATGCCATCGATTGACCAACCCACGAGGCCAGGGTAGGACCGACCGGCCACACAGCATCGACACCTTCGATTCTCTGCACGATCTCAGCCCATTGGCGCTTCACCAGCCAGGTCAGATGCGCTGACGGCCAGCGCCGCTTCAACGCAGCGACCACCGGCATGGCATGGACGATATCGCCAAGTGAACTCGGCTTGATCAGAAGAATTCGTCGAGGCTCAGCCATCATCGATGCACCGCGTGACTAGCGGGACATGCGAGACCGGCGTGACGCGCACAGTCCAAGAATTTCACGAGGCTTTCCCCTCTCGCATTTCCAGCTCGTCGCGCCCTTTCTCGCTCTTCGCTGCATCCCCCAGAATCCACGTCACCGC
>CAYHNM010000218.1:0-3526 GCA_964357985.1 uncultured Nitrospira sp.
ACGATGTGATCTGGGCTGGGGACTAGCCTGCCGATCCTGGCGATGATGAAATCTTGGCCATGGCCTATCAAGAGGGTCGCATCCTCATCACTCTCGACAAGGATTTCGGTGAATTGGCCGTGGTGCGAGACCAGGCCCACGCTGGAATTGTCCGGCTGGTGATCTTGTCGGCCTCTCAACAAGCAGCCGCTTGCGTGATGGCCCTCAGTCGCTATGGGACCGAACTTCAGTCGGGGGCCATTGTGACCGTTGAGCCAGGGCGTATCCGCGTCCGTCCGGCGACTTCACACCCTGAATCTTCATAATATCTGAGTAGCGGCACACAGGTCATGATTGAACCTGGAGGTTCTTGCGGATCCAGCTCCGGCAGATCGGCATTGGATTGTGACCGCGTATGTCGCGCGGCAACTCTCGGGAGGAATCGTAGAATGGACACGTCCTTGACCGTGGAATATGACAAGGCCGCTGATATTCTCTACCTGGGAAAAACGAAGCCGTATCCCGAGCAGGACTCTGAGGAACTCGATTACGGGGTCGTGGCCCGGCTCAATCCGCAGACGCATGACCTTGAGAATCTTGAGATCCTCTTTTTCTCTTCCCGTGTCGCCAAGGGAGAGACTCTTCACTTGCCTGTCACGGCTGAGTTTCATCTGCCCAAAGCCGGCTGAGGTCTTGGTGGTGACGGCCTAATGGCTCGCAGGCTCGTGGCGATGCCGAGCCTGGATCAGACATAGATATTCTTATTGTTTTGCAAGGGCCGGTGTCTCCTGGAGAAGAGATCGCCCGAACCAGTGACATCATCGCGTCACTTTCTCTCTTGCACGGCGTGGTGCTCTCCCGTGCGTTTGTGTCATCAGACCGGTTTGAGCGTGAACAGAGCCCCTTGCTCATGAATATACGGCGTGAAGGTGTCGTCGTATGACGCCTGGCCAGGGGGCGTGACTTCGCAAAGCCCACTCTCGTCTCCATGCGGCCAAACTCTTGGCCGGTGAGAAGCTCTTTGATTTTGCGGCGCGGCTCATTGGCCCGTTTCCGCCGGCAGACTCACTCTAAGCATTTGGGAAGGCTCGCGCTCTTTTTCAGGAGTGTAGCCGGGGGCTGGTTAACGGCCGTATCCATATCTGTTCTGGATGGTTCTCTCCACGCAAGCGCTGAGTGACTGGCGAGAGTTTCAGGATGGACAAGTTATGATGGGTGCATCCCGTGCGCCTGGCAGGGCCTGCCGGATGAATAGCGGTTGTCATCCGCCGGTTCGTTTCATGGTGCATTCTGCGGCAGGACTCCAGGAAGGCCTGGGGCGTTAGGCCTCAACACACGGCTCCGGCGCTCCGGCTATCGCGTCAGAAACATCTTTCCTGGCGAGAGAAGTTCCGGTGATCGCACGCGGAGTGCCTGGCATCATCATTGCTGTTTCAATACCGATATGAAACGGAACGGTCTTATTTTGAGTGGTGTGCTGCTGGGAGGCGCTCTTGCCCTCCTGTCTTCTCACGATCCGGCACCGGTTGCTGCCGACGTCGAGGTGGCGCCGGGTGTGGTGGGGGAGAGTGATCAAGCGCTGATGCGGGATGTCGTGGCGGCCTTCGATCAGGCCGATGCGGCGGTCCGGCAGGCCGACATCGAGTCCCTGATGCCGTTCTATGCGAAGGGCTACGATTATTATGGTCTGAAGCGGGCCGATGTCCGTCGGATCTGGGCTGAAGTGTTCGCGCATTATCGGGACCTTGCGTCCCGCCATGTGTTTACCGGCGTGAAGCTGATGCAGACAGGGAAGGTGAAGAAGGCCGCGGTGACTTGCACCGGCGGGCTCTACGGCATCGATAAGGAATCAGGAAAAACCATCACCATCGATAGCTGGGTGAATGAAGTGCATTACCTTGTCTATGAAGACGGCGCCTGGCGGTTCCTTGGCAACAAGGGAGGGATCACAGAGTCGGTGCTGCCCAGCAGCGCGCCGCATCATCCCCTCTTCTAGATCGTCACCGTGAGCAAGGCTTCCATGGCAAGGCATATCGCCATCATTCAAGGGCATCCCGACTCGACGGCGCGGCATTTCTGCCATGCGCTCGCCGACGAGTATGCGAAGGGCGCCGAGGATGGCGGACACGAGGTCATGCGTCTCGACGTGGCGACGCTCGAGTTTCCTCTCTTGCGGACGAAACAGGATTTTGAGAAGGGGCAGCCTCCCGAGGCGATCAAGCGGGCGCAAGATATCGTGGCCTGGGCCGATCATCTGGTGATCATCTATCCCCTCTGGCTGGGCTCGATGCCGGCGTTGCTGAAAGGGTTCTTGGAACAGCTCCTGCGCCCGGGCTTTGCCTTCGAGTATCAGCAATCCGGCGGGATGGCGAAAAAGCTGCTCGCGGGAAAGTCGGCGCGCATTGTGGTGACCATGGGGATGCCGGTCTTTGCGTACCGCTGGATCTTCTTCGCCCACAGTCTCAAAAGTCTCACGCGTCACACCCTCTGGTTCTGTGGAATCGGGCCGGTGAAATCCACTATCATCGGGTCTATCGACGGGCTTACCGAACGACAAAGAGACGATTGGCTGGATGAGATGCGGGGATTGGGGGATGTGGGGAAGTGAGGGCGGTCCGGTCGGTCTCCTGTGCTCGCCCAACGCGCACGCAAACGCGATCGAACCTTCGCGTTGCGGGCGGTGCTCGTTGGATGCGCGCAGTGGGAGACCGACTGGACCGCCCTCCGAAGAGAAAGTCTCAGCAAGCTTTGTAGGAGCATTGGAAATAATGTGATGTCGCAACCGAAGCAGCCCGCCCGGTCAGTCGCCTTGTGGTGGGGGGCGGGGGAAGGGGAGGTTCTAAGATGAAATCACCAATGCCTAACCGGAATCTTTGGGTAGGGTCGCTCAATCGCCGGCAGCTCTTGAAGGCGCTCGGCCTACTCGGGTCGATTGTCGCGCTGGGCGGTACTCGCGGACTGGCCGATGCGCTGGAGCCGGCGCGCTCGTCCGCAACCGGGGAAATTCCGAAGCGCATGCTGGGGAAAACCGGCGTGCAGGTTTCCGCGCTTTGTTTCGGCGGCGCCCATTGGGGGCGAATCGAAGACGACGCCGAGGCGATTCGCATTCTGCAGGAAGCGATCGACGCAGGCGTGACCTTTCTGGACAATGCCTGGGAGTACAACGGCGGACGCTCCGAAGAGCTGATGGGGAAGGCCCTGCAAGGCCGGCGGCAGCAGGTCTTTCTCATGACGAAGGTCTGTTCGCACGGACGCGATAAGCGGGTGGCGTTGCAGCAGCTCGACGAATCGCTCCGTCGTCTGAAGACAGACTATCTCGATCTCTGGCAGATTCACGAAGTGGTCTATCTCGACGATCCTGATCGGCACTTTGCGCCGGGCGGGGCGGCTGAGGCCTTGCTCGACGCGAAGCGGCAGGGTAAGGTGCGGTTTATCGGTTTCACCGGACACAAAGATCCCAAGATTCATCTGAAGATGCTCGCCCACGACTTTCCTTTCGACACCTGCCAGATGCCGCTCAATGTCTTCGACGGAACCTATCGGAGTT